>JAMNXK010000202.1 GCA_023653245.1 Tagaea sp. | reverse complement strand
GAGGCCACCGCACTGGCCGCGGCGATCGGCGCCGGCGCCAAGCCGGGCGGGCCCGAGCTGCTGGTTTGCCCGCCTTTCCCGCTGC
Source organism: Tagaea sp. (assembly GCA_023653245.1). The sequence continues at coordinate 5,147 of JAMNXK010000202.1, read as the reverse complement.
TTGCCGCCGTGAAGGGCGTGCTGGGGTCGGCCCCCGTGGCGCTGGGCGCGCAAGATTGCCACGCCAAAGCGTCGGGTGCGCATACCGGCGACGTCGCCGCCGAAATGCTGCGCGACGTGGGCTGCCGCTACGTCATCGCCGGCCATTCCGAGCGCCGTGCCGATCACGCCGAGACCGACGCCGCGATATGCGCGAAGGCCGAAGCCGCGTGGCGCGCGGGCTTGGTCGCCATCGTCTGCGTGGGCGAAACCTTGGCCGAGCGCGATGCCGGGAGCACGCTGGCGGTGGTCGCCACGCAGCTCGCGGGCTCGCTCCCCGGCGCGGCCAGTGCCGGCAATACGGTCGTCGCCTACGAGCCGGTCTGGGCGATCGGCACGGGCCGCACGCCGACGACAGCACAAGTGGCCGAGGTCCACGCCAAGATCCGCGCCGATCTGATGGCGCGCTTTCCCGACGGCGCGGCGATGCGCGTGCTCTATGGCGGCTCGGTCAAGGGGTCGAACGCCGCCGAGCTGCTCGCCGTGGCGAATGTCGATGGCGCGTTGATCGGCGGCGCCTCGCTCAAGGCCGAGGAGTTCCTGGCCATCGCCGCCGCCGCACCCAAGGGAGCCTGACATGCCCATCGAACACGATTCCGATCTGGCCGAGATCGAAGCGGTGGTGAAGACCTATCTCGACGGGCTGTACGAAGGCGACGCCGACAAGCTCGCGGCCGCGTTCCATCCGACCAGCGCGCTGACCCAAGCGGTCGACGGCAAGCCGACGATCACGCCGCGCGACCAATGGCTCGCCGCCGTGCGCACGCGCCCGTCGCCGAAATCCAAAGGCTTGGCGCGGCACGACCGTATTCTGTCGATCGACCGCGTCGGGCCGACGATGGCCTTGGCGAAGGTCCAATGCGCGATCCCGCCGCGCCACTTCGTCGATCTGTTGTCGCTGCTGAAGATCGACGGGCGCTGGCAGATCGCGCAGAAAGTGTTCCAGACCGAGACGCGGTAGAGGCGGTCCCGATCAGCCGATCGACATGCCGCCGCGCGTGGCGGCGATCGCCAGCTGCAAGCGGCTGGACAGGCCGAGGCGACGCATCGTCGTCGTCAAATGCGATTTGATCGTGGTCTCGCTTAGCGACAAGGCGCGCGCGATCTGCTTGTTCGACGCGCCGCCCGCGATCAGCGAAACGATCTCGCGCTGCCGGCGCGACAAAGCCGGGAAGGACGGCGGCGCGCCGGCGTCCCCGGTCGCGGCGGACGGGCCGGACCGGATCGACAAGAGCCCCGGGTCGACGAGCCGGACGCCCGACAACGCCATGCGCAAGACGCCCAGGCGCTGGTCGGCCGTGAAAGGCGCGTCGATCGCGAAGGCGGCGGTGACGCCCGCGTCGATCAGGGCGTCCACCTGCGCGATCCGGGTGGCGTCGATCAACGCCACGACGCGCAATTCCGGATTCGCCGCGCGCAGCGCCGCGAGGGCCGCGGGCAGGGCGTCGAGCGTCTCGCCGCACGCCAGCAGACAGTGCGTCGGCGTATCCCCAGCGTCCGCGAGTGCCGCTTGGCATGCGTTCGCGCCGAAGTGCAGGCGCGACTTGAGCGCGCCTGGCAGAGCGGCGATCGCCCGCAGCCATTCGACGTACCGAAGAATCTCGTCGCCCGCGATCGCAATTCGCATTGCTTGGTCCGCCGGTATCTGTGGCCGTTCGATCGGCCGATCGGCGGATACGGTGCGATCCGCCAAGCCGAACCGTACCCGTTCGGACCTTAAGGCAGTATTAATCATCGATTGTATTCGATTGGTGCAAAACTTGAATCCGAAATGCACACTGGATGCCGCCAAGCGCATACACTCGTATTGTATGGAAAATAGAACGATGTCGCCAAATGCGACGTGCCACCCTACGAAAGTATGCGCGACGATCGGCTGAGCCGGGATTTGCCGAGTAACCCGTACGTTCGGACAATTGCTTCTCGAGATCGCGCGCATCATCCTGCACATGGGAATGGAATTCGGGGCGATGGAGGGGGAGCATGCCGCGCGCGAACGTCCGACCGACCGGCGTCGAACGAAGCTTCGGCGAAGACGAGTTGATCGTCAGCAAGACCGACGAAAAGGGGCGCATCGTCTATTGCAACGGGCTGTTCGTCCGGCTTTCGGGCTTCGGCGAGGACGAGCTGCTGGGCGCGCCCCACTCGATCATCCGGCATCCCGACATGCCGCGCTGCGTTTTCAAGCTGCTCTGGGACACGATCAAGGCGGGCCAAGAGATCTTCGCCTATGTCGTGAACATGTCGCGCAACGGCGATCACTACTGGGTGCTCGCGCACGTGACGCCGAGCCTTGTCGATGGGCGCGTCGCGGGGTTCCATTCCAACCGGCGCAAGCCCGATCCGTCCGCCGTCGCCGCGATCGCGCCGCTTTACGCCAAGCTGCTGGCGGAGGAATCGCGCGGCGATTCCAAAGAAGGTCTGGCGCGCGCGGGCGCGATGCTGACCGGATTGCTGCGCGACAAGGGGGTGACCTATGACCGCTTCGTCCTTTCACTCTAAGGCCGCGCGGCTCGCCTTGGCCGCGGGCGCTTGCGGCGCCCTCGCCGCACTCGTGCCGTGGATCGGCCATTGGGCCGGCTATGCCGCCGCCACGGCGTTCGGCCTGGCGGGGCTGGCGGCGGCGCTGGCGTGCGCGGCCGAATTGCGGCGCGCCGACGCATGGATCGCCCGCGCCGAGGCGGTATGCCGCGCGGTGCAGCGCGGCCAGTTCGAGGAACGCGTCGTCAATGTCGGCCGTGCGGGCGCGCTGGCGCCGTTCTTGTCGGCGCTCGACGACATGATCGACGTGACCGACGCCTTCGTGCGCGAGGCGGGCGCGTCGATGGACGCGGTGAGCCGTGGGATCTACTACCGGCGCATCGCCGAACGCGGCTTGTCGGGCCAGTTCGCGCGCCAGGCCGGCGTGATCAACGCGGCGACGGACTCGATGCGCGCCAAGGTCGACGAATTCTCGGGCCTCGTCGAAAGCTTCGCCGCGAACGTGCGCGGCGTCGCGACCGACGTGGTGGGCCTGAAGACGTCCGCCGAGCGGATGGCGAACGACGCCGACGACACGCGCAAACGCGCCACCGCCGTCGCGGCGGCGTCGGAGGAATCCTCGGCCAGCATCCAGACCGTCGCGGCGGCCGCCGAGCAGCTGTCGTCTTCGGTGTCGGAGATTTCCCGGCAGGTCTCCGATTCCGCGCGCATCAGTGCGGCGGCCGTCGAGGACGCCAAACGCACCGACGCGACGGTCCGCGGCTTGTCGGCCGCGGCCGACCGGATCGGCGACGTCGTCAAGCTCATCAGCGACATCGCGGGCCAGACCAATCTGCTCGCCCTCAACGCCACCATCGAGGCCGCCCGTGCGGGCGAAGCCGGCAAGGGCTTCGCGGTCGTGGCCGGCGAGGTGAAGTCGCTCGCGAGCCAAACCGCGCGCGCCACCGGCGACATCGAGGCGCAAGTCGCCGCGATCCGCGAGGCGACGCGCGCGGCCGTCGACGCCATCGCGGGCATCGGCGAGACGATCGGGCGTATCGACGGCGTGGCCACGGCCATCGCCTCGGCGGTCGAGCAGCAGGGGGCCGCGACCAACGAGATCACGCGCACGATCCAGCAAGCCGCCGAAGGCAGCCGCGACGTCGCCACCAACGTCACGGCGGTCGGCAACATCGCCGACCAGACCGGCGGCGCCGCCGTCGCGATGCAAGGCACCTTGACCGAGCTGGCCGTCCGCGCGGACGCGCTGATGGGCGAGGTCGAACGATTCCTGGCGGCGGCGCGAAAAACCGGGTGAACCGGAGAAGGAGCGGGACATGCTGTCCGTACGCGAAGACGCGGTCGAGCGTTGCGAAGAAACGAGCGCTTATCTGGACGAGATCGCCGCGACGCTCGGCTCGGTCTTGGGGGCCGAAGCGCCGGTGCGCGTGGCGGTGGCGCTCTACGACGCGCCCAGCGACACGTTGCACACCTTCGCCGAGTCGCGCGGCGACGGTCCGGTCTTGCGCGCCTACGCCGCGCGCATGGACGGCATCCCATCCCTGTTCTTCGCCCGCAAGCGCGACGGCGTGCGCGTAATCGACGATCTGACGGCCTATATCGACTCCTCGTCGCGGCACACCAAGCGCCTGCTCGAACTCGGCTACCGGGCGAGCTACGCCCATGCGGTGTACGACATGGCGCGGCTGGTCGGCGTGGTGTTCGTCAACGCGCGCGAACCCGGCTTCTTCACGTCCGAGCGGCGCGCGCTCGTCGCACCCTACGCTCAAGTCGTGGGGTTGCGCGCGGCGCTCGACCGCTCGCACTCCGCTTCGCTGCTCGCCGCCGTCGCGACCGCGCAATCGATCGGCGCCTATCGCGATTCCGACACGGCCGCGCATCTATCGCGCATGTCGCATTTCTGCCGGATCATCGGCGACGGGATCGCGGCGAAGTACGGGCTGTCGGACCGTTTCGTCGAGCTGGTCTTCCAGTTCGCACCCTTGCACGACATCGGCAAGGTCGGCGTTCCCGACTCGATTCTGCTCAAGCCGGGGAAACTCACCGCCGACGAGATGGCGGTCATGCGCGGGCACGTGGCCACGGGCGTCGAGATGGTGCGCGAGATCGTCCGCCGCCTCGGCTTCGAAGCCATGCCGGGTATCGACGTCCTCTACAACGTGGTGCGCCATCATCACGAAATGCGCGACGGCAGCGGCTATCCCATCGGGCTTGCCGGCGAGCGTATCTCGATCGAGGGCCAAATCCTGGCCGTGGCCGACATTTTCGACGCGCTGACGACCGCGCGGCCGTACAAGGAGCCGTGGCCCGTCGCGCGCGCGCTCGGCGAGCTGCAAGCGATGGCGGAGCGCGGCAAGCTCAATCGCGATTGCGTGGCCGCCCTCGAACGCGGACTGCCGCAGGTGCGCGCGACGCTTGATCGCTTCGCCGACACGGCTTGAGCGCGGCCCGCGCCGCGCCCGCGCGTCGGCGCCCGGTTCGAATCCGGCTTCCTGGCGTTCCGAGTTTGCGCTATCGTTGCCTCCTTGGTTGAGATCGCGCGGGGGGCGCAACGACCGGGAAATCGGGGGCGGATATGCGATCGACGCTTTTGCGCGCGGTTTCGGGTTTGACGCTGTTCACCCTTCT
>JAMNXK010000201.1 GCA_023653245.1 Tagaea sp. | reverse complement strand
GAAGGCCGAAGCGAGCGAATCCAAATAGTTCCGCAAAGCGCGGTCGCGCCCGGCGAGCCCCGAGAAGCCGTACAGCCCGAACACCCCGCAGCACGGCGACACAGCGAGCGCGTCGCGCGGGACGTCGCGCATGTGCGCGTGGATCGCGGGCAGGGCCAAATCCGCCTTGCCCTCGACCACCAACGCCAGGCAATTCGTCAGCCCGGCTTCGCGACCGGCGAAGCGCCCGGCATGCTCGCGTGCGGCGGCCAGTGCCGCTTTGGCTTCGGCGCGGTTGGCGTGCATCTGATGATGCCGGGCCAAGGCGGCATGCGCGGGCGCATAGAAGGGATCGGCTTCGAGCGCGCGCCCGAACGCTTCGGCCGCGCCCACGTTCGCCGACAGTATCTTCTCGACGCCGTCGTCGAACGCGGCAGCGGCGTCGTCCGACGTGCTCAAGCCGTAGCCGTTCCGATCAACCGGCATCGATCCATTCCTCGATCAGGCGGCGCGCGATCGAATCGACGCGCGGCAGACGGAATTTCTCGGGATCGTGGGACCGGCGCAGGAAGTCGCGGCTCGCCCACATCACGTCGAGCAATTCGTCGTCGTCCTTGACGATGTCGGCGTTGAGCGCCTCGCCCCGGAACCCGAGCATGATCGAGGCCGGGAAGGGCCAAGGCTGGGACGAGCGATACTCGACCCGGCCGACGCGGATGCCCGCTTCCTCGAAGGTTTCGCGGCGCACGCATTCCTCCAGGCTCTCGCCCGGCTCGACGAAGCCCGCGAGCGTCGAATACATCGGCAACGGAAAGCGCTTGTTGCGCCCGAGCAGGCATTCGTCGCCGCGCACGATCAGCATGATCACCGCCGGATCGGTGCGCGGGAAATGCTCGGTCGCGCAAGCCGCGCTCGTGCATCTGAGCACGTGCCCGCCCGCCTCGCTGGCGGTGGGCGATCCGCACACGCCGCAAAACCGGTTGCGGGCGTGCCACCAGGAAAGTCCGCGCGCCAGCGCCAGCAGGCCGCTCTCCGCGCGATCCATCGCGGCGCCGACGCCGCGCAGATCCACGTACTCGCCCTCGGGCGCGTGCGCGGGCAGGTCGGGTTCCTCGACATGGCTGAGATCGAGCGCGAAATAGGGCGTGCCGTCCCATTCGCCCAGATAAACGCGCGCGCCCCCGACATGGGCCCAGGACCGCGCTTCGAGCCACACGGCGCCGGGGGCCTCGCCCGCGCGCACGAGATTGCGCGTGCGCCACACCGGCACCAGGCGCGCGGCCGCGTGGTTCAGTCGTTCGGCGACGAAGCCTTCGTCGCGGCGGCGCTCCGACATGCGATCGAGCGGCAGATTGGCGTAGAAGTTCGGGCGTTCCATCCGGCGCCGACCTTAGCGCGGGAACCTCACGCGGGCCAAATGATCCAGATATAGGCGCCGTAGCACGTGACCAGCGCCGCCCCTTCGCGCCGGCCGATCCGGAAGCCGGTCCAGGCGAAGACCATCAGCAGCACCGATACCGCGAGCATCACCGGCGCGTCGAACCGCGCGATTTCGACGGGAATCGCGGTCGGCGAGATCAGCCCCGTCAGCCCGCCGATCCCGAGGACGTTGTAGATGTTCGAGCCGAGCACGTTGCCCAGCGCCAGATCCGATTGCTTGCGCAACGCCGCCATGATCGAGGTGACGAGTTCGGGCATGGACGTGCCGACCGCGACGATGGTCAGCCCGATCACCGTCTCCGAAATGCCCCAGCCGCGCGCCAGCCCCACGGCCGCATCGACCAGCACCTTGCCGCCGACCACGACCAGGGCGAGCCCCGCCACAGCGATGCCCAGGGACTGGGCGATGGCGAGCGCCGCCCCCTTGCCGCGATGGGGCAGGGCTTCTTCCAGCGCCTCGCCCTTGTCGAACGCGGCCGTGTGGCCGGCGGGTGCGCCGGCTTTCTCCTGGCGATAGGCGTAGACGAGATAGGCTGCGAGCAGTGCTACGAACACGGCGCCGGCCGCGCGGTCGAGCGCGCCCACGAAAGGCAGCAGAACCACCAGCAGCGCCGTGAACACCACGAACGTGCCGTCGCGTTTCAAGGCGAGCGTCGTCACCGCGACGGGGGCGAGCATCGCCGACAGGCCGAGGATCAACAGGATGTTGGCGATGTTCGAGCCCACGATATTGCCGACCGCGATCCCGGGCGAGCCGATCAACGCGGCTTGCACGCTGGTCACGAGTTCGGGCGTCGAGGTGCCGAAGCCCACCAGCGTCAACCCGATCATCAGCGGCGACACGCCCAGGCGCTCGGCGACCGCCACGCTGCCGCGCACCAGCAATTCGCCCCCGGCCACCAGCACGGCTAAACCCAAGACCAGCCAAACGATATCGCCCATCTCCGGATACCCCCTTTAGATCAAGGCCTTGTGCAGATGGTGCGGGACCGTCCGGATTGCAAGCGGGAGTCTGGCGGTAGGCGGGGGGACCGGCTATATAACCCCCGGGAGGTTGGCGGCGGACGAGCGCCTCGCCAACCCGGTCAGGTCCGGAAGGAAGCAGCCGTAACGAGTCTCCGCCCGGGTCGACGTCCAGCCTCCCACCCTCATTTGTCCGATTACCGAGCGCATGGCCGAATCCGAGACCGCCCAATACCAGGTGCTGGCCCGGAAATACCGGCCCGCCCGCCTATCGGATCTGGTGGGCCAGGAAGCCCTGGTCCGCACGCTCGCCAACGCGATCGACACGGGCCGCATCCACCACGCTTTCGTGCTGACCGGCGTGCGCGGCGTGGGCAAGACCACGACCGCGCGCATCGTCGCGCGCGCGCTCAACTGCGTCGGGCCCGACGGCAAGGGCGGCCCGACCATCGATCCCTGCGGCGTGTGCGAGCATTGCGTGGCCATCGCCGAGGACAAGCATCTGGACGTGATCGAGATCGACGCGGCGTCGAACAATTCGGTCCAGAACATCCGCGAGCTGATCGAGGCGGTGCGCTACCGTCCGGTCTCGGCGCGCTACAAGGTCTACATCGTGGACGAGGTCCACATGCTCTCCAACAGCGCGTGGAACGCGCTGTTGAAGACGCTGGAGGAGCCGCCCGCGCACGCGAAATTCGTGTTCGCCACGACCGAGATCCGCAAAGTGCCGGTGACGGTGCTGTCGCGCTGCCAGCGCTTCGATCTGCGCCGCTTCGATCAGGCCACGCTCGCCAAGCACCTGACCGGCATCGCCGAGAAGGAGAACCGCCGGATCGCCCAGGGGGCGGCGGCGCTGCTGGCGCGCGCGGCCGACGGATCGGCGCGCGACGGGCTGTCGCTGCTCGACCGCGCGCTCGCCGCCGTCGAGGGCGAGGTCGGCGAAGACCAGGTGCGCGCGCTGCTCGGCCTCGCCGATCGCGCGCAAGGCTTCGACCTGTTCGAAGAGATCATGAAGGGCGACACGCCCGCGGCGCTTTCGCGCGTGGGCGATCTCTACGCGCGCGGCGCCGAGCCGGTCGTCGTCGTCCAGGATCTGCTGGAGATCGCGCATACGCTCACGCGTTTCAAAGTGGCGCCCGACCTCGCGCTGGAATCGGGTCTGCCGGAGACCGAGCGCGTGCGCGGGCTCGCCATGGCCAAAGGTCTGGGCGTGCCCGTGCTCGCGCGCGCCTGGCAGGTGCTGCTCAAGGGCTTGAGCGAGGTCCAGACCGCGCCGCAGCCTTTCGCCGCGCTGGAAATGCTGATCGTGCGGCTCGCCTACGCGGCCAATCTGCCGTCGCCCGCCGATCTGGTCGATCGCCTGACCAAAGCGGGCGACGCGCCCGCCGGCCGGCCGAATGGCGGCGGCGGCGGGGGCGGTGGCGCGCGCGCGGCGTTGGCCACGGCCACGGTCGTCGCGAGCAATCTGTCGCCCCGCGCCGTCGCCGCACCCGAGCCGGGTGCGAATCCCGCGACCTTCGCCGAGCTCGTGGCGTTGTTCGAGGAGAAGCGCGAAGGAAGACTCTACGGCGTGCTCTACAACTCGGCGCGCGCGATCGCCTTCGAGCCGGGCAAGGTCAAGCTTCTCGCCAACCCCTCCTTGCCCAAGAATTTCGCGACCGAGATCGCCGCCCGTTTGCAGGAATGGACCGGGCGGCTGTGGCTGGTCAGCTTCGAAAGCGCCGCGCAAGCCGAACCGACTTTGGCCGAACAAGCGTCGCGCGCGCGCGAAGACAAGAAGCGCGCGGCGACCGAGGATCCGTTCGTCGCCGCCGTGCTCGCGGCGTTTCCCGGCGCCACGGTGGACGCGGTGCGCGGGGTGGACGAGCCCTTGGCGGCACCTTCCCCCGCCCCCGTCGACGCGGGCGACGCGCCCGAGGGCGACGAGGCCTACATGATCCCCGACAATCTCGAACCCGACGAGGACCCGTTCGCATGAAGAATCTCGGCGCGCTGATGAAGCAGGCCCAGCAGATGCAGACCAAGATGGCCGAGATGCAGGAGAAGCTCGCGAGCCTCCAAGTCGGCGGGCGTTCGGGCGGCGGTCTGGTCGAGGTGACGGCGACGGGCAAGGGCGACGTCACGCGCGTGAAGATCGACCCCTCGCTGCTCGTGCCCGCCGACGTCGAAGTGCTCGAGGATCTGATCGTCGCCGCCTTGGCCGACGCCAAAGGCAAGGTCGAAGCCGCGGCGGCCGAGCAGATGCGCGAAGCGACCGGCGGGCTCAATCTGCCGGCGGGGCTCAAACTGCCGTTCTAAAGTGGATTGCGAGTGGACGGCACCGACCTTGGACCGGCCTCGCCCTTCGACAGGCTCAGGGTGAGGCCTGATTTCAAGCCTCATGGTGAGCCCGTCGAACCATGAGGCCGGCAGAGTGGCTCCGCTAGAAAACCAAGGAGTTCCGGGCGAATCATGAACGGTCTGGAAATCGACACGCTGGTGCGTCTGCTCGCCAAGCTGCCCGGCCTCGGGCCGCGCTCGGCGCGGCGCGCGGCGTTGCAGCTGTTGAAGAAGCGCGAAGCGACGCTGCTGCCGCTGATCGACGCGCTCACCGCCGCGTCCGAAGCGGTCAAGACCTGTTCGGTGTGCGGCAATCTCGACACGCGCGACCCGTGCTCGGTCTGCGCCGACGACAAGCGCGACCGCGGTCTCGTCTGCGTGGTCGAGGATGTGGCCGATCTTTGGGCGATCGAGCGCACCGGCGGCTTCAAGGGCGTCTATCACGTGCTCGGCGGTACGCTCTCAGCACTCGACGGGCGCGGGCCCGGCGATCTCAACGTCGCGTCGTTGGTCGAACGCAGCGCGGGCGGCCGCGTGCGCGAGGTGGTGCTGGCGCTGAACG
>JAMNXK010000200.1 GCA_023653245.1 Tagaea sp. | reverse complement strand
CCGCGATGGTCAACACCGCCAAGGAACTCGCCGCCAAGGACGAAATCGTCCTGTCCAAGGGCGGTGCCGGCGGTGCGGACGATCTCATCTACTGACGGGAAACATGCACCCCACCATCGCCGAATTCGTTTCGCTCGCGGAGCGCGAAGCCGCCCGCCACGACGACAGCGCCGATCGCGTCATGGCCATCGCCCCCGCCATGCGCCGGCTGGCGCGCCAGGGCGTATCGCTGCTCGAAGCCGATCAGATGCGCAGCGATCCCACGCATTACTGCCGCAACGCGATCCATATCTGCCCGACCGGCAACATCTCGCTCTTCGCACTCGTGTGGCTGCCCGGGCAATGGACGCCGGTGCACGATCACGGCTCGTGGGGCGTGGTCGGCGTGCTGAAAGGCCACCTCGAAGAGCGCGCCTACATGCCGCGCGACGGCGAGATCAAGGCCGATACCGGCATCGTGCTGCGCCGGGGCGGGATCGTGCTGCTCGATCCGGGCTCGGTCTCGACCTTCGTGCCCAATCCCGACCATATCCACATGACCGGCGTGCCCGAGGATGGCGAGACATGCGTGTCGCTGCATCTCTACGGCCGCAACATGGACAGTTTCCACATCTACGACGTGCCCGCCGGCACGCGCAAACTCATCGATGTCGGCCACCAAAGAGTCGGGACCGACGCCGTCGAGGCGTGAACCCGCGCGCCCAGGAGAGTCCATGAACGCGCTCGACGGCAAAGTGGCTTTGATCACCGGCGGGCTTGGCGCCATCGGCGGCGCCACCGCCGATCTGTTCGCGGCCGAGGGCGCCAAGATCGCCATCGCCGACATCGAGGGCCCGGCCGAGCCGGCGGCGATGTCCAAGTCGCTCTTCGTGTTCGGCGCCGATCTGGCCGAGTCCGGCGCCACGCGCAAGGTGGTGCCGATGGCGCTGAAGCGCTACGGCCGGATCGACATTCTGGTGAATTGTGCGGGCATCGGCGCGGACGTGCCGTTCCTCGACACCGACGAAGCCTTGTTCGAGCGCATGATGCGCATCCACGCGGGCGCGGCGCTCGCGCTGTGCCAGGACGCGGCGCGCGACATGGCCAAGCGCAAATCGGGCGCCATCGTCAACGTGGCTTCGATCTCGGGCTTGTTCGGCTCGCAAGGCCGCCTCGCCTATGGCGCGGCCAAGGCGGCGCTAATGCAAATGACGCGCGGCATGGCGGTCGAACTGGCGCCCGCCGGCGTGCGCGTCAACGCCGTCGCCCCGGGCCCGGTCGAAATGCCCAAGGCCAAGCGCGTGCATTCGCGCGCCGGCCGCAAGGCCTATACCGAGCGCACGCCGCTGGGCCGCTACGCCACGCCCGAGGAGATCGCGCGGGTCAATCTGTTCCTCGCCTCGGCCGCGTCGTCGTGCGTCACCGGCCAGACGCTGATCGCCGACGGCGGTTTCTCGATCGCGGGCTTGATGGCCGAAACGCCGGCGACGAAGCGGCGCTGACGCGCGGCTAGCCGACTGGGTGATGGCAGGCGACCATGCCGCCGCCGGGCATCGCGCGTTCGGCGGGCGCTTCTTGCGCGCATAGCGCGCTCGCATGCGCGCAGCGCCGGTGGAAGCGGCAGCCCGGCGGCGGATCGGCGGGATCGGGGATCTCGCCTTGCAGCACGATGCGCGGGATCGCCGCCGCCGTCGAACCCGGCGCGCGCGGAATGGCGGAGAGCAGCGCTTGCGTATAGGGATGGCGCGGGGCGGCGAAGAGCCGCGCCGCCGGCCCGATCTCGACGATGCGCCCCAGATACATGACCGCTACGCGATCGCTGACATGGCGCACCACCGACAGGTCGTGGCTGACGAACAGCATCGACAGGCCCAGCCGCGCGCGCAGCTCGACGATCAGATTGAGGATCTGCGACTGGATCGACACGTCGAGTGCCGAGACCGGCTCGTCGGCGACCACCAGCCGGGGCGACAGCGCCAGCGCGCGCGCGATGGCGATGCGCTGGCGCTGACCGCCCGAGAATTCGTGCGGGAAGCGCGACGCGGCCGCCGCCCCCAGCCCCACGAGATCGAGCAGTTCGGCGACGCGTTCGCGCGCCCCCGGCACGCCATGCACCGCGAAGGGCTCGGCCACGATCGTGCCGACGCGATGGCGCGGATTGAGCGAGCCGAACGGATCCTGGAAGATCATCTGCATCCGCCGGCGGAACGGCTTCAACGCGCGCGGACCCAGCTTGGCGATGTCCGTGCCCTCGAAGCGGATCGCACCCGCGTCGGGATCGAGCAGGCGCATCGCCGTGCGGCCGAGCGTGGTCTTGCCGCAACCGGACTCGCCCACGATGCCGAGCACTTCGCCCGCGGCGAGCGAGAAGCTCACGCCGTCCACCGCGCGCACTTTGCGGCCGCGCCGGTCGATATAGGCCTTCTCCAGCCCCGCGACTTCCAGCAGCGCGCTCATGCGGCGGGGTTCCAGCACGCGGCCGCGTGCGCGCCGACGACCGACGAAGGCGGCCGGCGGGTCGCGCAATCCGCGAGCGGGGCAGCACAGCGCTCGGCGAACGCGCAGCCGGATGCGCGCTTGCCCGGTGCGGGCACATTGCCGGGGATCGCGGGCAGGCGCTTGCCCGGCGGATTGGCGGCCGGAATGGTTTCGAGCAGCGCCTTGGTGTAGCGGTGCCGGGGCCGGGCGAAAACGTCGGACGCCGGCCCGTGCTCGACGATGCGCCCGGCATACATCACCGCCACGCGCTCGCAGGTTTCGCCGACCACGCCCAGATCGTGGGTGATCAGCAGACAGGCGAGGCCCATCTCCTTTCGCAAGCGATCAATCAGCGCCAGGATCTGCGCCTGCACCGTCACGTCGAGGGCCGTCGTCGGCTCGTCGGCGATCAGCAGCTTGGGCTCGCCGGCGAGCGCCATGGCGATCATCGCGCGCTGGCGCTGCCCGCCCGACAATTGATGCGGATAGCGTTCGAGCTGCGAGCGCGCCGCCGGGATTCCCACGAGGTCGAGCAGCTCGGCCGCGCGCGTCGCGGCTTGGCGCGAATTCATCGCGCGGTGGATCGCCAGCGTCTCGCCGATCTGATCGCCGATGGTGAAGACCGGATTGAGCGACGTCATCGGCTCCTGGAAGATCATCGCGATCCCGCCGCCGCGCACGGCGCGCATCTCGCGATCGGGCAAGCCGAGCAGATCGCGCCCGCCGAATTCGATCCGGCCGCCGGTCACGGCGAGCGGGGGCGAGTCGATCAAGCGCAGGATCGACAAAGCGGTCACGCTCTTCCCGCAGCCGGACTCGCCGACCAGACCGAAGGCTTCGCCCGCACCGATCGCGAACGACAGGTCTTCGACCAGCTTCACGCCGTCGAGCGCGATCGTCAGCCCCTCGATCCGCAGGATCGGATCGCTCATGCGGCCCGGGCGAGCAGCCCGCCGGTCAAAGGCCGCGGCACGCCGGTCGTCGTCGGCAGGCTGAGCGGCAAGCCGCGCAGCGAACGCACGGCGAGGAAGCCGAACAACTCCGCCTCCAGCAGATCGCCGTTCCAGCCGACCGCTTCGACCGGCTCGACCGGCACGGCCAAACGGCGCGCGAGCCCGTCCATGAACACCCGGTTGAGGCGCCCGCCGCCCGTGACCAGCCAGCGCGCCGGCTTGCCGGGCACGTGGCCGAGCGCGGCGGCCGCAGCCTCGATCGTGAACGCGGCGAGGGTCGCGGCACCGTCCGCGTCGCCCATCATGTCGACGATCTTGGCGCGCGCGTGGAAGTCGTTGCGGTCGAGCGACTTGGGCGGCTTGGCGGCGAAGAAGGGATTGGCCATCAGCTCGGCCACGACGCGCGCATCCGCCTTGCCCGACGCGGCCAGCTGGCCGCCTTCGTCGAAGGCCAGCCCGCGCCGCCTTCGCACGAAATCGTCGAGCAGCGCCGAAGCCGGCCCGGTGTCGAAGGCGATCGTCGTCTCGGAATCGATATAGGTCACGTTACCCACGCCGCCGAGATTGAGGACCATCAGCGGCTTGGCGAGCGGCTCGGCCAACGCGCGGTGATAGAGCGGGGCGAAGGGCGCGCCCTCCCCGCCCGCCGCCACGTCGGCGTCGCGAAACCGCGTGACCACGTCCACGCCCAACGCCGCGGCGGCGCGCGCGCCGTCGGCGAGCTGGCGCGTGAAGCGGCGCTCGGGCCGGTGCCACACGGTCTGGCCGTGCATGCCCACGACATCGACCGCGGCGAGATCGACGCCGTTGTCCGACGCGAAGCGACGGATCGCCGCGACATGCGCGTCGGTGGTGCGCGCTTCGAGCTCGGTCAGCGGATCGGTCTCCGCGCGCGCGGGATCGGCGAGAAACGCCAGCAGATCGGCGCGCAAATCCGCCGGATAGGGATAGGAGCCGCCCTTGCCGTCGCGTTCGACGCGCTCGCCGTCGCTGCGCAGCAGCGCCACGTCGATGCCGTCCATCGACGTGCCGCTGATCGCGCCGATGGCGGTCAAGGACTCGGCTGGCGGCATCGCGCTCCCCCCAAGTGGATTGCAATTGGTGTTCAAGAGGACTATACATCCGGACATACGTCTCAGGCAATCGGCACGCGGACAAGCTGCGGCCACGACGGGGGGCATCCATGCGCAAGAATCTGATCGGCGTGATCGCGTTGGCGGGGGCGATGGCGTTCGCGGGCGGCGCTCGCGCCCAGATGCTCGAACTGGCGGTCGACGGATCGCCGGCCGGTCTCGATCCGCATATCGTCACCGCGTTCAACTCGACGACGATCGTCGGCGGCACGATCTACGAAGCGCTGACCACGATCGACAAGGATCTGCGCACGGTGCCGGGCCTCGCCGAATCCTGGCGGATCTCGCCCGACAATCTGACCTACACCTTCACCTTGCGCGCGGGCGTGGTCTTCCACGACGGCAAACCCGCCGAAGCGGCCGACGTCGTAGCCAGCCTCAAGCGCGTGATGTCGCCGGCGATCGCCTCGCCCCTCGCCTCGCGCGTGGCCTCGGTCGCCGACGCGACCGCACCCGACGCGCGCACGGTCGTCGTCACCCTCAAGGAGCCGACGGCACCGCTGCTGACCGCACTCGCCTCGATCGCCATCGTTCCGCGCGGTTTCGAAGGCGACAAGGACGGCTTGCAACGCGCGCCGATGGGCACGGGCCCGTTCCGTTTCAAGGAATGGCAGCCCAACGGCTTCGTGGCGCTGGAGAAGAACGCGAATTATTGGGACCGGTCGCGCCCGCGCGCCGACGGCGTGAAGTTCAACATCGTGCCGGAATCGGCGACGCGCCAGGTCGG
>JAMNXK010000199.1 GCA_023653245.1 Tagaea sp. | reverse complement strand
TGCACGACGCGGCCATCTGCAAGCGCGCGGTCGTGTCCACCTACCAATGCGTGTCGGAAGCCGGCAAGGACGCGATGGACGAGCTGTTCGGCCAGACGCGCAACGTCTACGTCAACATGCCGCTGGAGCGCGTCAACTTCGTCAAGCAGATCGCCTTCAACACGATTCCCCATTGCGGCAATTTCCTCGACGATGGATCGACGTCGGAAGAGGCGTCGCTGGCCAAGGAAACCCCGCGCCTCTTGGCCGGCGTGAAGGTCGCGGCGACGTGCGTGCGCGTGCCGACTTTCGTGGGGCACGGCATGGCGGTGACCGCCGAGTTCGAGAATCCGATGGGCACCGCCCAGGCGCGCGCGATGATGAAGCGCATGCCGGGCCTGTCGGTGGTCGATCACCGGCACGAGCACGGGATCGTCACGCCGCTGGAAACCCAAGGCGAGGGCGACGTGTTCGCCAGCCGCCTGCGCGACGATCCCAGCGCGCCCAACGCGATCGCCTTCTGGCTGGCGGCCGACAATCTGCGCGGCTGCTTGGCCGATCCGATCGCCCGGCTGGCGCTGGCGCTGGCCGAGAAGCGATGAGACGCCTCGCTCTCCTTTTCGCGCTGTGGGCCGGGCCCGCGCTCGCGCAAGGGATCGGCGCGCAAGGGACGGCGGAACTCGAGCGCCTGTACGCGTCGCGCGATTGGCGCGGCGTGTCCGAGCGCATGCGCCTGGCCAATTCCGAGGTCGAGGCGCGCGCCACGCTGCAATGGGCGGCCGGCAAGACGATGGACGGCGCGCCGCATGTGGTGGCGCTGGCCTACGCCGATCTGCTCTGGCGCATCGGCCAAGGGCGCGGCGACGACGCCTTGCGCCACGAGGGCGCCGTGGTCACGCTCTACGCGCTGGCGCTGGCGGCGGTCGATGGGGCGGCCTGCGTCGATCGCTCGGCGGTCGAAGCGCGGGTCAACCAGATCCTCGCCGCGGCGGGCGCGCGCGTCGCCTATTTGCGCGCCTTGCCGGCGGAAGCGCGCGCCGACGCCAAGCGCCGGGTGTCCACGCTCGAACAGACGACGTTTTTGCGCCGCCCGGAGGATTCGGATTTGTGCCGCGCGGGCCAAGGCGAGATCGCGCGCCAGCTGCGCACGCCGGGTACGGAAATCGTCGAGCATCCGCTGCAACCGGGGCAGGTTTCGCGGACGCTCGACATCAAGCCGGGGCCGAGCTACCGGCCGCAGCTCCATCCGCCGCAAGAAGCGCGCGTGCGCCGCGAGGTCCAGCGCCAGCAGCGCCTGCCCGCTTTGCTCGCCGACCTCGTGCCGGGTTGAACGTGATATAGTGCGCACATGTCCCGCCCCGGTCTCGAGCAGCTGATCGTCGCCGATCCCGCCCGTATGGGCGGGGCGCCTTGTTTTCGCGGCACCCGCGTGCCCGTGTCGGTCGTGTTCGAGAATCTCGCCGACGGACTCTCGCTCGCGGAGGTTCTGGCGAACTGGCCGACGTTGGACCGCGACGACGTGATCGCGGTACTCGAACTGACGCCGAGCGCATTGTCGGCCAAATCGGCCTAGCACCGGATGCGAGTCCTGCTCGACGAATGTGTGCCCGAATCTCTGCGCCTCGGGTTCGTGCGCAGCGAGGTCGAGACCGTCGACTTTCGGGGCTGGAAGGGGACGACCAACGGCGAACTTCTGGCGCGCGCGGTGCAAGCCGGGTTCGAGGCGATCGTCACCGCCGATCGGCTTTTGTATCCCCAAAACGCGGTGGCGCTTTCGGGCCTTCGTTTGATCGTCTTGCCGACGAACCGCTTGCGCGTGCTGCAAGGCAGGATCGCGGAAATCGAAGATGCCTTGTTTTCGACGCCGCCCGGCCGCGTCAAGGAGCTCGCCTGACGATATCCCGCATCGCCGACCTCGTGCCGGGTTGACGGGTTTTGTATCTCGTCATTCTCCGGCGCCCGAAGGGCGACCCGAGAATCGCGCCGATGGAATGTCGGGCCTCCGGCCCGGCGCTTCGTTCCGAGGTCCGCGGGGTCGAGCCCGCGGGCGACGGTTGGCGCTAAATCCACCCCATCCGGCGCAGGACGAGTTCGCCCAGCACGCCGATGGCGAAGGCGAAGATGATCACCGCCGCGATCCAATTGGCCCAGGTCAGGCCGCCGCGCGTGAAGCGGTCGCGGAAGTAGTAAACCGCCTCGACCACCACGATCCACCACAGCGACGCGCCGGAAAAGACGCCGGCCAGCAGCAGCCAATCGTCGGCCGCCACGCGCCCGTCGGCGCGCACGCCGAACGCCGCGAATATCGCCAGGAAACTGAGGATCGTGATCGGGTTGGTGAGCGTCAGCGCCAGCGTCGAGGTGAAATCGGCGATCAGCCCGGTCGGGTCCTTGCCTTCGGAAATCGAGGGCACCGGCCGGTACATGAGCTTGGCGCCCATCACGACCAGGATCGCCACGCCGGCCAGGGCGATCAGATCGCGCTGCTCCTCCATGAAGGATTTGAGGATGGCGATCCCGAACGCGGCGATGGCGCCGAAGATCGTGTCGGCCGTCGCCGAGCCCGCGCCGGAAAACAGCCCCGCCAGCCGCCCGTGCACGAGGGTGCGCCGGATGACCAGGATGTTGATCGGCCCGACCGGGGCGGCGATCAGAAAACCGACCAAGGCGCCTTTGATGAAAATCCAGTCGAGCATGCCCTTCGCCGTATAGCCGCCCCGGCGCCCGCGCGCCAACACGTTTTGCGGGGTCTTTGGCCGGACGCCGATTTTGCCTATATTCGCGGCCCTTGGCCTTCAGGAGACCCGCTTTCATGTCGGAATTGCGTGCGCGCTTGCGCGATTGGATCGAATCGGCCCGGATCCAACGGATCGTCATGACGCTGATCGTGCTCAACGCGATCACGCTGGGGCTGGAAACGTCGTCCGGCGTCATGGCGGCGATCGGGCCGTTCTTGCGCGTGCTCGACAAGGCGATCCTGGCGGCGTTCACGGTCGAGATCGCGATCCGCGTCTTCGCCCATGGCGCGCGGTTTTTCCGCGGCGGCTGGAACTGGTTCGACCTGATCGTGGTGGCGATCGCCCTCGTGCCGGCCTCGGGGCCGCTGTCGGTGTTGCGCGCCTTGCGGGTCTTGCGCGTCCTGCGCTTGATCTCGATCGTGCCGGCGATGCGCTCGGTGGTCGAGGCGCTGCTGCGCTCGATGCCGGGCATGTCGGCGATCCTGGCGCTGCTGCTGCTGGTGTTCTACGTCTTCGCGGTGATGGGGACGAAACTGTTCGGCCAGACCCATCCCGAGCAATTCGGCTCGCTCGGGGCGACGTTGTTGACGCTCTTTCAGCTCATGACCCTGGACGGCTGGTCGGGCGAGATCGTCAAGCCGGTGCTGGAGGATCATCCCGGGGCGATGCTCTATTTCCTGCCCTTCATCCTGATGTCGACCTTCGTGGTGCTGAACCTGTTCATCGCGCTGATCGTCGAATCGATGACGCGCCTGCACGCCGAGGAGAAGCCCGACATGGCCGCCCAGATCGCCGTTCTGACCGCCGAGGTGAGGGCGCTGCGCGAAACCCTTGGCAGGGACCGGGCGGGCTGACAGGATAGGCCTTCGCAACGCCCACAAACCACGGATTCCCATGGCCGATTTCCGCCCCGTCCCGCGCCGCTCCGCCCTTTACGTGCCGGGGTCCAACCTCAAAGCGCTCGACAAGGCGCGCACGCTCGACGCCGACGTGCTGCTGTTCGACCTCGAAGACGCGGTCCATCCCAACGCCAAGGACGCGGCGCGCGACCAAGTGATGGCCGCGCTCAAGAAGGGCGGCTACCGCTCCGAACTCGTGGTGCGCATCAATCCGCTGTCGGGCAAGCTCGGCCAGGCCGACATCAAGGCGGCGGCGCGTTCGGGCTGCCATGCCGTGCTGCTGCCCAAGGTCGAAAGCGCCAAGGACGTGCGCGACGCGGCTTTGCGTCTGGCCGCCGCCGGCGCGCCCGAGAACGTCCAGCTCTGGGCGATGATCGAAACGCCGCTGGGCGTGCTGCGCGCCCAGGAAATCGCGCTGTCGAGCCCGCATCTGGGCGCGCTCGTCATGGGGACCTCGGATCTGGTGAAGGATTTGCGCGCGCGCCATTCGGAGGAGCGGGCGGCCGTGATGCCCTCGCTCGGCCTGTGCCTGCTGGCCGCGCGCGCGGCCGGCTTGCCGATCCTCGACGGCGTGTATCTCGACCTCAACGACGAGGCCGGCTTCGCGGCCACCTGCAAGCAAGGCGCGGAAATGGGCTTCGACGGGCGCACCCTCATCCATCCCAAGACCATCGCGACTTGCAACGCGGCCTACGGGCCGTCTTCGGCCGACGTCGAATGGTCGCGCAAGGTGATCGCCGCCTACGAAAGCGCGTCGGCCAAGAACGAAGGCGTGATGGTGGTGGACGGCAAGCTGGTCGAGCATCTGCACGTCGAAAGCGCGCGCAACACGGTGGCGCTGGCCGAGGCCATCGCCGCGCGCGCCGCCAAGGCGGCGTGAGCGCCAAGCCCGTCCTGGCCACGCTTCCGGCCGGGACCAATCACGATTTCGTAGCACGCCGCTACGCGGGCCATCGCGGGTTGGCGCCCGAACCGCTCGCCTGCGCGAGCCCGCGCGCCGCCTTGCAAGCCGTGCTCGAACGCCGCGCCGACCGCGCGCTCGTCTGTGCCGCCCATCCCGACGCCCCCGCGCTGCCGGCCGAATTCCACCAGCGGCTTTACGTGGTCGACGCGTTCGTGTCGGCGAGCAAGCCTTTGGCGCTGGTCAGCCGCGCGCAAATCGCCAAGCCCTTCAGCGTCGGGATCTTCGTCGCGACCTTGGGCCTTGCGGATCTGTCGCGCTGGAAGGAGATCGTGGTCGAGCGCGAGGGCACGATCGCGGATGTCGAGACGCGGCTGACGAAGGGCGCTTACGACTCCGCCTTGGTCTATCGCGACTTTTTCGAGCGCGTGCCGGGCTATCGACTGGAGGCGGAGATCGACTCGCCCGACGACGCCTGGATCGTGTTCGGACGCGAACGGGGAATTCCGTGACGCGCGCCGGCGTCACCCCCACCCGCCCCTGACGGGGCGACCTCCCCCGTCGAGGGGGAGGTAAACTCGTGCCTCCCCCCTTGCGGGGGAGGCCGACGCGCAAGCGTCGGGTGGGGGTTAGAGTGGTTTTCATTTAGTTGTACCGTATCCGGCGTTGGCGAAGTAGTTGGCGCATTCGGTTGGTCGGATGGTGGGGATGGCGGTTCCGATGGCGTCCCAGAGGGCTTCGCGGGTTCTTGCGGCGACGG
>JAMNXK010000198.1 GCA_023653245.1 Tagaea sp. | reverse complement strand
GTCACCAGCACGACGCCGCCGCCGGGCTTCGATCCCTTCGCCGGCTTGCCGGCCGACTTCTTGGCCTTCCTGAACACGTTCTTGACGTCGCTGACATTCGACGCGGCGGGCCTGGGCGGCGTCGGCGGCCCTGGCGACGTCGGCCCCGGCGCCGGCTTCGACGGCGGATCGGGTGCTTCGATCTTCTCGCCGGCCGGCATTCTGGCGTTCCTGGCCGAACCGCCGCCCGGCGCGGCCAGCGGCCCTGGTGGTACGGGCCCCGGACCCGGCCCCGGCCCCGGCGCGACGGGCGCGGCAGGGGCTCCGCCGACAGGCGCTGGGCCGGTCGCTGGTGGGCCGCCGACCGGCCCGTTGCCGCCGCCGGGCACCTTCGCCGTCGGCCAGACGGTGGTCGTGCGCACCGCCAGCGGCGCGACGCCGGTGACGGTCGCCGCCCCGGCCGGTGCGGCCACGCCGCAAGTCATCTTGCGCGGCTTGTTGAACTCGGTTCAGAGCCCCGTGCCGAGCGCCACGCCGTCCGGCACGGCCGGGGTGAGCGGCAATTTCATGCAGAACCGCCGGTCCAATTGAGGTCTCGGCGCGGGGCTTGAAAACCAAGCGCTTCCGGGGTCTTATCCCGGCCCCATGGGTTCAGGTACGCTTCTCGGCGCGGCACCGCGCATCGTCAATATCGGCCTCGACGGTTTCGCGCGCGATCTCGCCCGGGCGGGTGCGGCCGTCGCGCATGTCGATTGGGCGCCGCCCGCGCGCGGCGATGCGCGCCTGGCCGCGTTGCTCGCCCAGCTCGACGGCGATCCGGCGATCGAAGCCGCCAATCGCGAGACGCTGTCGCGCTTTTTGAAGGCCGAGCCCGTGCTGGTCGACGTGGTGCGCG
This sequence comes from Tagaea sp., assembly GCA_023653245.1. The sequence goes on along the minus strand of JAMNXK010000198.1, from coordinate 4,426 downwards.
CCGATACGGTGCTGCCCGGACTGGGCGAGCGCACGATCCTGCATGCGGGCCCGCCGATCGAATGGGCGCGCATGTGCGGGCCGCTGCGCGGCGCGATCCAAGGGGCGATCGTGCTCGAAGGCTGGGCGCCGGATCTCGACGCGGCCGAAACGCTCGCCGCGTCGGGCGGCGTTTCCTTCGCGCCCAATCACGAGCGCGGCGCCGTCGGCCCGATGACCGGCATGATCACGCGCTCGATGCCGGTGCTGGTGGTCGAGAACAAGGCCTTCGGCAATCGCGCCTACTGCACGCTGAACGAAGGCCTGGGCAAGGTCATGCGCTTCGGCGGCAACGACCACAGCGTGCTGGCGCGCTTGCGCTGGCTGGAAACCGATCTGGGGCCGGCGCTTGCCGCCGCGCTGAAAATGTCGGGCGGCTTGGCGCTGAAGCCCTTGATCGCGCGCGGGCTGTCGATGGGCGACGAGATGCACCAGCGCAACGTCGCCTGCACCAGCCTGTTCGTGCGCGCGATGGCGCCGTGGCTGGCGCGCGCCGTGCCCGACCAGGAGAAGCTCGCCAAGCTGCTGGAGTTCTGCGGCTCGAACGACCAGTTTTTCCTCAACATCGCCATGGCGATGGGCAAGGCGATCGCCGATCCGGCCAAGGGCGTCGCGCGTTCGACGCTGGTCACCGCGATGTGCCGCAACGGCACGGATTTCGGCATCCGCGTGGCGGCGACGGGTGAACGCTGGTTCGTGGCACCGGTCGAACAGCCCAAGGGTCTGTACTTTCCCGGCTACACCGAAGCCGACGGCAATCCCGATATCGGCGATTCGGCGATCGTGGAGACCGTGGGCTTGGGCGGTTTCGCGATGGCCGCCTCGCCGGCGGTGGCGGGTTTCGTCGGCGCCGGCTCGGCGTCCGACGCGCTCGACATCACCCGCGCGATGGTCGACATCGCCTATGGGCGCAACGCCGATTGGACGATCCCGGGCCTCGATTTCGCCGGCGTGCCGGTATGCATCGACGTGCGCCGCGTGGTCGAAACCGGCATCGCGCCCTTGATCAATACCGGCATCGCCCATCGCAAACCCGGCATCGGCCAGGTCGGGGCGGGCACGGTGCGCGCGCCGCTGGCGTGTTTCGAACGCGCGCTCGAAGCGCTGGCGGCGGGCGCATGAACAGCCATCTCGCCAACCGCGTGCGCAAGGGCGTCTATCTCGATTCGGTGGCGTTGATGCGCCTGTCCGAGGCGATCTCCGAACTGCCCGGCATCGCCTCGGCCGCGCTGATGATCGGCACGCCGGCCAATCTGAAAATTCTCGACGAAGCGGGCCTGCTCGACGACACGGGCCGCGCCGCCGGGGCCAACGATCTGATCGTGGCGGTGCGCGCGAGCTCGGAATTCGACGCGCGCGAGGCGCTCGACCACGCCGACGCGGTGCTCGCCCGCCCGCCGCAAAGCGCCGGGCCCAAGGGCGCGCGAAACCCGCGCTCGCTCGACGCGGCGATCGCGTCGCTGGGCGGGGCCGAGCTGGCGCTCATTTCCGTGCCCGGCGCGTACGCCGCCGCCGAAGCGCGCAAGGCGCTGTCGCGCGGACTCAACGCGATGGTGTTCTCCGATAACGTGTCGATCGAGGACGAGCGCGCGCTGAAACTCTTCGCGCGCGAAAAGGGCTTGCTGCTCATGGGCCCGGATTGCGGCACGGCGATCCTGGGCGGCGTGCCGCTGGCCTTCGCGAACGCCGTGCCGGCCGGCGATGTCGGCATCGTCGCGGCCTCGGGGACCGGGTTGCAGGAAGTCGCCAGCTTGATCGCGCGCGCCGAGCGGGGCGTGTCGCACGCCATCGGTACCGGCGGGCGCGATCTGTCGGAGCGGGTCGGCGCCTTGACCACGCTCGCGGCGTTGGACGCGTTCGACGCCGATCCCGCCACGCGCATCGTCGTGGTGATTTCCAAACCGCCCGCGCCGTCGGTCGCGCGCGCGGTGCTCGAGCGGATCGCGCGCAGCCCCAAGCCGCATGTCGTGTGTTTCCTGGGCGCCGACGCGCTCGACCTGCCGGCCAATGCGCGCGCCGCCGCCACGCTCGAGGAAGCCGCCGCCCTCGCTTCGGCGCCGGTGCCGCCGGAGGATTTCGCGCCCGCGGCGATCGCCGCCGACTGGCGCGCCAAGCTCGCCCCCTCGCGCCGCTTCGTGCGCGGCGTCTATTCGGGCGGCACGCTGTGCGCCGAAGCGCAAATTTTGTTGCGCCGCGCCGGCCAGCCATTCTGGTCCAACGCGCCCGTGCCCGGCGCTTTGCCCGCGCGCCCCGAGCGCGGGCATATCCTGGTCGACTACGGTGCGGACGAATACACCGCCGGCCGGCCGCATCCGATGATCGATCCCACCTTGCGCGGTGCTGCCCTCGCCGCGGCCCTCGACGACGCATCGGTCGCCGCGATTCTGGTCGATATCGTGATCGGCACCGGGGCGAACGACGATCCGGCCGAGCACGCGGCCAACGCGGTGGCCGCGGCCTCGTCGCGCGCGGCTTGCGTGATCGCGTGCGTGGTGGGCACCGATCTGGACGCCCAGAACCGTGCGGCGCAAGTGCGCACGCTGGAGGAGGCGGGAATCGTCGTCGCCCCCAGCCACGCGGCGGCCGCGCGCCTGGCGATCGCTATCGCGACGCGCTGAAGTCGAGTACCGCCAACGCGCCGTCCATCGCATCCCAGCCCGACGAATGACCCATCGCATCGAGCGGCGCGAAGCCGCCACCATCCACCAGCGCCGCCAGCGCGCGATGGAATCCCGCCGTTCCCTGTCCGTCGCAGGCGGCGTCCAGGAAAGCCCACGCGATGTCGCTCGTGCGGCCCCGAACGGCCGCGCGCACGAACGCGGCGAGGCGGGAGGCCGCCGCGCGTTCGCCGAAGACATGCAACGCGATCGCGGCACCGCCGAGCGCGTCGTCGCCCGACGGCGTCAGCCCGGCGCCGAGGCCGGCGAGCGGGGCGCAAGCCTCGACCGGGGCGCCGGCGGCGCGCCAGCGCGCCAAGGCCGCAAGTCCTTCGGCATAGCTTCGGTCCACCGGATGGGGCGCGCGCGCGGGACGACCCGCGCGGGCGCGCGCGATGCCCGATGCCAGCGCGTCGCGTGTCCAGGCCGGGAGCGCGGGCGGCGTCCAGATCGGCGCGGGCGCCAATTCGAATGCGGCCTCGGGCGCCGGAAATGGCCCGGCCAGGCGCGCGTGGATCGGCCCGTCCTCGCCCAATAGCGGGACCAAACAGACGATCCGTCCGGCGCCGTCCCGCGCGTACAACGCATGGTCGAAGCGCGCGATCGGCGTCAGGCGCCCGGCCGCGCGCGCGGCGTGCGCGCCGAGGGTCGCGGCACGGATCGTGATCGGATGGGCGGCGGGGTCCATTCGCCGCGAAATATTGCCGTTTTCAAAACGACTGACAAGCGCCGCGCTTTGTCTTACACTTGTAAGTCTCGGAGTCGCCAAGGGGAGAGGAATCTGTGGCCGCAAAATCGAAAAACGCCGTCCGTCGCACCAAAGGCAAGCCGTCGGACATCGATCTACACGTCGGCGGACGGGTAAAGGAACGCCGAATGGAGCTGGGCATGTCGCAGCAGGATCTGGGCCGGATGATCGGCATCACGTTCCAGCAGCTGCAAAAGAACGAGCGCGGCTTCAACCGTCTCTCGGCCTCGCGCCTGTTCGAAACCGCCCGCGCGCTCGACGTGCCGGTGGCCTATTTCTTCGACGGCTTGGCGCACGAGTTCGACGCCGCGCGGCGCAAGTCGATCGCCGCCACCGTTTCGCACCCGCTGCCCTCGCAAGTCGAGGATCCCGCGCAGAAACGCGAGACGCTCGACATGGTGAACGCGTATTACAGCATCAAGGACCGCAAGGTCCGTCAGCAGATCGTCGGCACGATGCGGGCGCTCGCCCGCACCGACGGCGATTCGCCGATCCACGACCGGCCGCGTCGCGGCCGTCCGCCCAAAAAGACCCGCTGAGCGACCGATCCCGCGCAACGGCGAAGGGCCCCTCCGGGGGCCCTTCTTTTTCGGACGCTCGCCGCGCCGAACAGGCCTTAAGATCGGCGGCTTCGCACGCGTCCCAGGGGGGCTCAGATCGCCGAAACGTCCGCAACGCCGTCGATCGAGACGCCCTATTCCTGGGTCCGCTTGGCGATCTCCATGGCGCTCGGCACGTTGGGCTGCGTGGGCATGTGGTCGCTAGTCGTCGCCTTGCCCGCGGTGCAAGCCGATTTCGGCGTGGCGCGCGCCGATGCGGCGCTGCCCCACACCCTCGCCACGATCGGCATCATGATCGGCGGCGTCGCCGCCGGCCGCGCGGCCGATCGCTTCGGAATCCTGCCGCCTTTGGCCGGGGGCGCCGTGCTGATGGGCCTCGGTTACATCGCCACGGCCTTTGCACCCGGCCTGCTCGTCTTCGCG
>JAMNXK010000009.1 GCA_023653245.1 Tagaea sp. | reverse complement strand
TTCAGCGCGATTTCGTTGGGCGTCTTGTGGCGCGCGGCACCCTCCACCAACGCGATCATGCGATCGAGGAAGCTGGAACCTTGCGCCGCCGTGACGCGCACTTTGATCCAGTCGGACAGCACGACCGTGCCGCCGGTCACGGCCGAGCGGTCGCCGCCGGACTCCCGAATTACCGGCGCCGATTCGCCCGTGATCGCGCTTTCATTGACCGAGGCGATCCCTTCGATCACCTCGCCGTCGCCCGGGATCGTATCGCCCGCCTCGACGATGACGACGTCGCCGATTTCGAGATCGGTCGCGGGAACCTTCTCGAAGATCCCGGTGTCGGGATGGACGATGCGCTTGGCCCAAGTCTCCGACTTCGTCTTGCGCAGGGATTCGGCTTGCGCCTTGCCGCGCCCTTCGGCGACGGCTTCGGCGAAATTCGCGAACAGTACCGTGAACCACAGCCACGCCGCGATCTGGCCCGAGAACGCAGCCCCACCACCGGCCGCAAGATCGCGCGCGAAAGCGAGCGTGGCCACGGCCGCCACGGCGGCGGTCGCGAAGATCACCGGATTGCGCAGCAAAGCGCGGGGGTCGAGCTTGGCGAAGGCGGCGATGGCCGCCCCGCGCAGGATCGCGCGGTCGAACAGGTCGATTTCCTTGGCGCGTGCCATGATGGAGTCTCCGTTCAGAACGTCTTGCCGGCGAGCATCAGGAAATGCTCGACGAGGGGGCCCAGCGCGAGCGCCGGGAAAAAAGTGAGGCCGCCGACGACCAGGATGGTGCCCGACAGCAGGATCACGAACATCGGCCCGTCGGTCGGGAACGTGCCGTCCGAAGGCGGAACGCGCTTCTTGGCGGCGAGCGCGCCGGCCAGCGCCATCACCGGCACGATGATCGCATAGCGGCCGACGAGCATGCCCACGCCCAGCGTCGTGTTCCAGAAGGGCGCGTTGGCCGAAAGCCCCGCGAAGGCCGAGCCGTTGTTGCCGACGGCGGAGGTATAGGCGTAGAGCGCTTCGGAGAAGCCGTGCGGGCCTGCGTTGTTGAGCCCGTCGAGCGCGCCGGGCCAGGCCAACGCCAGCGCCGTCAAGCCGAGGATGAAGACGGGCGGAACCAGCACCACGAGGCTCGCAAGCTTGATCTCGCGCGCCTCGATCTTCTTGCCGAGATATTCGGGCGTGCGGCCGACCATCAGGCCCGCGACGAACACCGCGACCACCGCATAGACCAGCAGCCCGTAAAGGCCGGAACCGACGCCGCCGAACACGATCTCGCCGAGTTGGATCATGAACATCGGCACGAGCCCGCCGAGCGGCGTGAAGCTATCGTGCATCGAATTGACCGAGCCGTTGGACGCGGCCGTCGTCGCCACTGCCCACGCGGCCGACCACGCGACGCCGAAGCGCGCTTCCTTGCCTTCCATGTTGCCGGCGGAAGGATCGACGCCGAGCGCCGTCAGGATCGGATTGCCGGCGGCTTCCGCCCAATAGGCGACGGCGAGCCCCGCGAGCAGCAGCGCCGTCATCGCGGCGAGAAGTGCGGTCCCTTGGCGCGCCGCACCCACGATCCGCCCGAACGTGACGGCGAGCGCCGCCGAGATCGCCAGGATCGCCCACAGCGAAATCAGATTCGTCCAGCCGTTCGGGTTCTCGAAGGGGTGCGCGGAGTTCGCGTTGAAGAAGCCGCCGCCGTTCGTACCCAACTGTTTGATCGCGAGTTGCGATGCGACGGGTCCGAGCGCGATCGTTTGCGACGCACCTTCGAGCGTTTCCGCGTCGATATTGGCCGAGAAGGTCTGCGGCACGCCCGAGGCCGCGAACAGGATCGCCACCACCAGCGACAGCGGCAGGAGCACGTAGAGCACGCCGCGCACCAGGTCGGCCCAGAAATTGCCGACGCCTTGGCTCTCGACCCGTGCGAAACCGCGCGCCAGCGCGAGCGCCAACCCGATCCCCGTCGCCGCCGACAGGAAATTCTGCGTGGCGAGCCCCGTCATCTGCGCGAGATGGCCCATCGTGGATTCGCCGCCATAGGACTGCCAGTTCGTATTGGTGACGAAGCTGACGGCGGTGTTGAACGCCAGATGCGGATCGACCGCGCCCAGATCGTTGGGATTGAGCGGCAGGACCGGCTGCAGGCGCAGAATCGCGTAGAGCAGCAGGAAGCCGGCCGCGTTGAACGCGAGCATGGCGAAGCCGTAGCCGAGCCAGCTTTGCTCGCGCGTCGGATCGACGCCCGCCGCGCGATAGAGCACGCGCTCGACCGGGCCGAACACGGGGGAAAGGAACGTGCGCTTTCCATCGAACACGTCGGCCATGAACGCGCCGAGCGGCTTGGCGGTGGCGAGAACGAGGACGACGAACAGCAGGATTTGCGACCAGCCCAGTAGGGTCATGGCACGGGAACTCCGACGGAGGAGAAGGGGATCAGAACTTCTCGGGCGCCAGCAGGGCCACGAGCAGATAGACGAACAGGCCGATGGCGACGGCCGAGCCCAGGACGATTTCGAACATGACGGACGCCCCTAGAGCCGCGCGCAGCCGCGCGCGAACAGCGCCATCAGGGCGAAGAAGCCCAAGCCCAAAACGATGTAGAGCGCGTCGTCCATGATCCCCTCCGAGGTTGCCCTTCGAAGATGGGCCGTGGGGCGATAAAGCCGCCATAGCGAACGCGATGGCTGCGCGTAAAGGCGCCGTAAAGACTCGAAATGTCGGAAGAAATCGCGGCGACAATGCGCTTGTGCTGTGGTTTCCACGAAAGGCCCGGAAAGGCCTCTTGAATGAGGAAGCCAGTATTGAAATTGCTTGATAACTTACGAACTGAGGGACTGGGCGCGACGCGCCGCGTCGCGGGATTCGAATCCCGCCGCGTCTGGCCAACCAAAGAAGCGCTCGATCGACGATCTAGCGGACTTGGTCTTTTTGGCTCTTGCCCTTGGTTTCCACGAGCATGTCGTCTCAGATCGAACGTAGCGCGCGCGCGCGAGCGCATCGAGCGTGGGCGTCGGCACGCCGGCCAGCGCGCCGATCTCGCGCGGGGCATCGAGCAGCGCGCCGATCTCCATCGCGCGGCCGGCCTCGCGGTCCTGCAGCATCGAGGTCTTGAAGTCGCCCAAGCGCCGCGCTTGTTCGATGCGCGCGTCGATCCCGATGTCGGGCGCGCGGCCGACGGCGCGCGCGACGGCGAGCGTCTCGATCATCGCGGCACGGACCGTCGCGAGCGGCCGGGGGGCCCCGACGATCGCGGCGACCGTGGCGCGTTCCAGCGCCGAAACCGGATTGAAGCCGACATTGCCCAAAAGTTTCGCCCAAACCGCGCGACGGATATCGGCCTCGGTGTCGACCGCGAACCCGGCGGCGCGCAACATTCCGGCCGCCGGCGACGGCGACGCGCCTTGCGAGGCGATGGCGCCCAGCACCAAGCGCTCGCCGGTCGGCCAGTCGAGTTCGGTCGGGCCCGCGCGCGACACGGCCATGTAAACGACCGTGCCGATCAGCCGCTCGGGTGCGAACGCCGCTTCGAGCGCGCCGTCGGGATCGAGGCTCGCCAGGCGCCGCGCGTCGAAAACGCCGCCCTCGCGCTGGAAGTACCACCACGGCACGCCGTTGACCGCCGGCAAGACGATGGTGTTCGGCCCGATCAAGGGCGCGAACAGCGGCAGGGCCGAGGCCCAGTCCTGGGCCTTCAAGGCGCCGATCACGATGTCTTGCCGACCCGCCGTCCTGGGTTCGGCGGCCGCGCGCGGTCGCGAAGTCTCCTCGACGCCAAGCCGTCGCACGCGCAAACCCCGTGCGGCGATCGCTTCGGCCGTCGCTTTGCGGGCGACCAGCAGCGGGTCGGCGCCGGCGCGCCAGAGCGCGTGCGCGATGGCGCCGCCGATGGCGCCCGCGCCGACGACCGCGACCCGCATCGGGCGTTCAGCGCGCGCTCAATGCCCGCGACCAGCGTTGCGTGGCGTCGTCAAGATTGAACACGGTGAAATCGACCGAAACCATGTTGGCGACATCGGCTTCGGCGAGCAGGAACATCTCCTTGAGGATCGGATCGTCGACCAGCATTTCGCGCGCGCGGTTGTTGATCGGCACGACGCCGCGCTCGCGCGCCAGGCCGAGCTGCGTATCGAAGGAGATATACTCGTTGATGAAGTACTCGGCCGCGCGCGCCACCGGCGTGCCGCGCACCACGCCCAGCCAGCCTTCCTTCAACAAGCCGCGCTTCGTGGGGCCGACGCGCGGATGGCTGAAGGCGACGGGCAGGCCGGCGCGGCGCATCTGCACGGCGAAGCCCGCGTGCATGGTCGAGGCCATGATGTCGCCCGAGTTCATCAGCGTCACCGCTTGCGCGCCCACGCGCCAGAATTGGAACGGATTGGCCGCGCGCACGAAACGCAAGCCGGGCTCGATGTCGCGCATCGAGCCGCCGTCGTCCATCGACGATCCCACCAGAAGCTGCGCCGCCCCGGCCTGCGAGATGTCGATCAGCGCGATCTTGCGCTCGAGGCGCGGATTGAGCAGGTCGCGGTAGCGTTCGGGGCGCGGCACGCCCGCCGCCGCGAAACGCTCGGTGTGCCAGACGATGCCTTCTTGCGTCGCCCAGCTCGCCACCTTCCATTCGTCGGAGAGGTTGGGCAGCAACTCGCGCCGGTTGGGCACGTTGGCGAGGTCGATCTTCTGCAGGAAGCCCGCTTCGTATGTGTCGACCCAGGTGAGGTCGCCCATCTCGACGACGTCGAACGGCGCCGGCCGGCCGCGCGCGGCGATCAGGCGCGCGAGATTGTCGCGCGGCGGGGCGGTGACGTACTCGACCTTGGCGCCGAGCTCCTCGAGCTTGGCGCCGGCCAGGCGGTGCACGGCGCGGTCCCAGCCGCCGCCGAACGTCGCCACGCGCAAGGTTTGGCCCGCGAAGCGCGGGGCTTGCGCGCGGATCGAGGGGGACGCCAAGACGACGCCGCCGGCCGCCAAGCCCGCAAGTACGCCGCGTCTGCCGAATTCGCGCATGTTCGTTCTCCTTCGCATGAGGATCACCCGCCGCCGGTTCTGGTGAATTGGTCGAGGCCGATCGCGCGCTGCAGCAGGTAGATCGCGGCGAACGAGCCGAAGATGATGTAGGTCGAGATCGCGAGCAAAGACGGGTCGAAGTCGAATTCCATCAGATTGAAGATCTTGGCGGCGAAAGGCTGCATGCCCGGCGCCCCGAGGAACAGCGAGATCGGCACGTCGCCGAAGGAGACGAGGAAGGCGTACATCGCGCCCGCGTAGACGCCCGGCATGATCACCGGCAGCGTCACCCGCCGCATCGTGCGCCAGCGCGTCGCGCCGAGGCTGAGTGCGGCCTCCTCCAGGCGCATGTTGAACCGCTGCAGCACCGCCACGACCGAGCCGATCACGTAGGGCGTGGCCAGGAACAGATGCGCGATCAGCAAGCCCGGCAGACTGCCGACCAGGTGGATGCCCGCGAAATCGCCGATCAGGTAATAGAGCTTCAGGAACGAAACCCCGATCACCACGGCCGGGATCTGCAGCGGCGCGCGGAAGAGGGCGGCCACCGCGGCTTTGCCGCGGAATTCGGCGCGCACCAAGCCCAGCGCCGCCGGCACGCCGATGAGGCAGGCGAGGAACGCCGTGGTCAAGCCGAGCGCCACGCTCAGCGCCAGCGCTTCGAACAGATCGGCGGAGATGTTCGCGTACCAGCGCAGCGAAACCTCCGCCGGCGGGAAGTTGAGGAAGGTGCGGTTGCCGCCGTCGAGCGACGCGCCCACCACCACGACCAAGGGCGCGAAAAGGAATACGAAGGCCATGGCGACCCATGTCCCGGCCATCGCCGTCCGCGCGCGCGCGATCAGCTTGTAGCGGTTCATGCGACGGCTCCCCGGCGGCGGTCGAGCTTGGCCATCGCCAGCACCGACAATCCGTTGATCGCCAGCGTCACGACCATCAACACGGCGGAAATCGCGGCGCCCATGCCGTAACGCGTCTGGAAGATCACCGTCTGCTGGATGAGGACGGGCAAGGTGAAGACCTTGCCGCCGCCGATCAGCGCCGCCGAAGTGAAGGCGCCCATGCACAGATTGAAGACGATGAGGCCGGTGACGACGATCCCCGGCAGGCTGAGCGGCAGCACGATCCGCGCGAAGACCCGCCAGCGCGGCGCGCCATGGATCTCGGCCGCTTCCTCCAGCGAGCGCGGGATCGTCTGCACGACGGAGTAAAGCAACAGGATCGAGAACCCCATGGTGAAATGCATGAGCCCCACGACGACGCCCGACGGATTGCCCATGATGCTCAGCGGCTGCTCGAGAATGCCGGCGCCGATCAGAAAGCGATTCAGGAAACCGCCGCTCGAAAAGATGATGATCAGGCCCAGTACCTTGATCACGATCGTGATGAACGAGGCGGCGATGATTCCGGCGAGCAAGGCGAGCGACCAACGCGAGCGCATGCGCGCGAGCACGTAGGCGATGGGAAAGCCGACGACCAGTGTCAGCAATGCGACCGTGAACGACAGGCGGATCGTCAGCAGCAGCGAGTCGACGTAGAGCGTGTCGGCGAAGAAGCGCTCGTAATTCGCCAGCGTGAACTCGGTCCCCATGCGGCCCAAACGCAGATCGCGGAAGAAGCTGCCGCGCAGGAAGGCGATCTGCGAGGCGAGCAGCAGGCACAGCGACAGCGCCAAGGACGGCAGCAAGACCCAATGCCAGCGCGCTTTCATCGCGACCCCCCGGACGAACGACGACGCCCGACTATACGCCACTCGGGGTGGATTGTGCGCGTCGGGGAGGGCCGATCCATGGCGTCCGACCCAGCAATTCGCGGACCACCCGCACGGTGACGCTGGTCCGGAATTGGCATACAATTTCACGGATTGTCGGGGAGGGTGCTGTGGGAAACGGAACCGAGGCGGTCGAACGGCTCCTGGGGCGGCGGGCGGTCGAGGCGATCCGCAAACCGATCGCCGAGGCTTGCGGCCTGCCTGGGCGGGCCTATACCGACCCCGAATTCTTCAAGCTCGAACAGAAGGCTATGTTCGCGCGGACCTGGATGTGCCTGGGCTTCGCCAGCGACGTGCCCCTGCCGGGGGATGCAGTTCCGCTCATGGCGGCCGGACTTCCGGTCATCCTGCTGCGCGACCGCGGCGGCGAAATCCGCGTGTTTCACAATGTATGCCGGCACCGCGCCGCCCTGATCGTCACCGAACCGTGCTCGAATTTGAAGCAGTTTGCCTGCCCGTATCACGCCTGGGCATACGATCTGGACGGCCGGCTCAAATCCGCCCCGTTTTTCGACGGCACCAAGGACGGCAATACGCAAGGACAGCTCGATCTGTCCAAGCTGGGCTTGGTGCCGGTGCGCAGCGCCGTTTGGCATCATTGGGTGTTCGTCAATCTCGACGGGTTGGCCGCCCCCTTCGCCGAACACGTGAAGCCGCTCGACGATCTGATCCAGGGGGCGGATCTCAGCGCCACGCGCGTCGCCCATCGCGAGGATTGGGAGTGGCGCGGGAACTGGAAGATGCAGAACGACAATTGGGAGACGTATCACCACGTTTGGGTCCACAAGAACGTCTTCACCCGCATCACCGACGATCTCGATCTGGCCACCGGCCAGCCGATCGCCGAACCCATTCCGCTCGGAACCGTCGTCACGCTCAAGCGCCGCGGCGACCAGGATTTCTATCCGGCGGCGGGCGATCTGCCGCTCATTCCGTTTCCCGAGGGCAACAAACGCGTGCGCTGCACGAGCGTGGTGTTCCCGAACATGACGCTGACGCTGCAGTCGGACCATCTCGCTTCCGTGATCGCCGATCCGGTGGCGGTCGATCGCACCGTGTCGAAGATGGGATATTTCTTCGTGGGCGACGCGGCCACCGCGCCCGAATTCGCCGAGCAGCGCCGCAAGACCTTGGCGCGCTGGCTGGGCGAGACCGGCAAGATGCGCGACTATGGCGGCATCCGCAGCCAGGACATGCAAGTGTGGGAGCAGCAGCAGATCGCGCGCGCCTCGCCCGTCGCCGACGAGGTCGTTTTCTCGCCCGTCTGGGAGAAGAACGTCCACCATTTCCAGCGCATGCTGATCGACACGATGTGCGCGTGAGGATCCGTCCATGACCAAGCAGATCGCCACCGCGTCGGGCAAAATCGTCAAGATGAACACGCGCGCGGGGGCGACGCTGCCCGACGTGGACACCTATCGCGAGCGCCTGTGGACCGGCGCCGAGACGCTGATCGGCGCGCTCGACCGGCGCACGATCACGCCCGACGGGTACATCGACGGCGTGCGCGCGCTCCACGAAACGATGGATCTGACGGCCGAGCTGCGCCCTTGGATCGACAAGGCGCTCGCCGAGGGCGAGGACCAAGTCCTCAACCAGATGACCACGCCGGCCAAGTCGTGGACGATGCAGCTGCTCTATCTCGAGCCCGGCGAAGTGCATCCGCCGCATTGCCATCACAATCTGATTTCGACGCAGGTCGTGCTGCACGGGCGGATCTACGCGCGCGAGTGGGACCGTGTGGCAAGGCTCGGGCCCGACACGCTGCTGCTGCGCACGCGCACCGATCGCTGGTTCGGGATCGGCGACCGCTTCGAGACGACCGAAGTGTCGCGCAACGCGCATTGGTTCTGCGCCGACGACAAGCCGGCGGTGATGCTGAACTTCTACATCCTCGGCTTCCAGGAATGGACCTTCGATCCGCCCGGCGGCAAAGGGCGGCGGATGCTCGATCCGACCCACGGTGCGCAAGGCGACGGCATGATCGTCGCCCGCGAAGTGCCGCTGGAGGAGGGCTATCGCCGCTTCGGCGATGTGCCCATCGAAAGCATTCCTTTGCCGCGCCGCGTCGTCGCTTGATCAGCCGGCGGAGTCCGGGAAGGCCTCGGCCAACGCCGACTTGATCCGCGCGCTGCGCGCTTCGCCGGTCAACCCGTCGGCGTCGAAATAGATCGCCGCCACGCGGTTCTGCAATTCGCGCATCAGCTTCTCGTCGTCGTTGGATTTGGCGACGCGCAAGACGGTGTCGCCGCCATAGGTCGGGTAGGGCGTTTTTTCGGTGCCGGCGACCTTGGCGATCTTCTCCCCGCGCGCCACGGCCTTTATGTCGCGGCGCAGCTTGCGCCGGAGCATGGCGATGCCTTCGTCGGTCTTGCCCAGATATTCGCGCGCGTGAATCGCGATGGGTCCCTGGCTGACCCAGACGTCCCAATCGCCGGGGTTGCGCTTGCGCTCTTCGAGCGAGCGATGCGCGGTCTGGCCGTAGAAATCGACCTTCTCCCAGCCCACCGATTCCTTGTCGCCCTGGCGCAGCACTTCGTCCTTGTCGTTGAAGTGCCGCCAGCCGAATTTCCGGCTATTGGTGTTGTCGATCGGCACGACCCATTTGGTCAGGCTGGTGCGCCCGAAGAAGCGCGGCCCTTCGAGCTTCTGGAACATGCCGCCGTTCTGCGCGAGGTTGGGCATCAGATAGTCGTGGAAGCGCAGCATCACCAGATCGCCCACGCGGCGCGCGTGGCTGTAGACGATCGCCGCGTCGCGCTGGTGGTAGCTCACGACCGGAAGCTCGACGAAGTGTTCGAGCCCGGGGAATTGCGGCCCGTTCACGCGCCCGTGCAGGAACACGGAGTGGAACGGATCGATGGCGTTCTCGGTTTCCTGCAGCCAGTTGCACGGCGAATGGATCGAATAGGGGATGAGCTGGTGATCCGGCAGGTCGAGCGAGTCGAGATAGGGAAACTCCGGCATCTCGTCGGGCGGGCCCATATAGGCGAAGATCAGGCCCTTGAGCTCGCGCGTGGGATAGGCAGGTTGGCAAATCGTGTTGCGGATATTGCTCGACGGCGGTTCGCCGGGCGTCTCCAGGATCGTGCCGTCGACGTCGAAATGCCAGCCGTGATAGCAGCAGCGTATGCCGCGCGCCTCGACGCGACCGAATTCGAGCGACGCGCGCCGATGCGCGCAATGCCGGTGCAGCAAGCCCACGCGGCCCTCGCCGTCGCGGAAGATCACCAGGTCTTCGCCGAAGATGCGGACCGGCACCGGGCTGTCGGCGAGTTGCGAAGCCATGGCGACCGGCGTCCAGAACCGGCGCAGATACTCGCCCGCCGGCGTGCCCGGATCGACGAGCGTGAGGTCGGTATCGGGTGCGGCGGGCAAACGCACGTCGTAGCCGCGGAACTTGCCGCGCGCATGGCGGATGTCGTCGGTCATGTTTCCCTCGGGGCCGGATGGGTCGCGATCCAATGGCGGGCGATGTCGATGCGCCGGCAGATCCAGACGCGATCGTGCGTACGCACGTATTCGATGAAGCGGCGCAGCGCTTCGGCGCGGCCGGGCCGTCCCGCGAGGCGCATATGCAGCCCCACCGACATCATGCCGGGGCGGGTTTCGCCTTCGCGGTAGAGGCAGTCGAAACTGTCCTTGAGATAGGAGAGGAACGCCTCGCCGTTGCCGAAGCCGGCGGGGTTGGCGAATTTCGTGTCGTTGGTGTCGATCGAATAGGGGATTACGAGATGCGGGCGGCCGTGTTCGAGATTCCAATAGGGCAATTCGTCGGCGTAGGAATCGCTGTCGTAGAGGAAGCCGCCTTCCTCGACGAGCAGACGGCGGGTATTCGCACTCGGGCCCGTGCGGCAATACCAGCCGAGCGGTCGCGCGCCGAAGGTCTTCGCCAGCGAGGCGACCGCGCGCGCGATCTGGGCGCGTTCCTCGGTCTCGTCCAACAGCCAATGCTTGATCCAGCGCCAGCCATGGCTGCACAAGTCGTGTCCGGCGCGCGCGATCGCGGCCGCGGCTTGCGGATTGCGTTCGAGCGCCAGCGCGCAGCCGAACACGGTCGCGGGCAGCCGGTACTCTTCCAAGATCCGCATCAAGCGCCAGAATCCGACGCGGGCGCCGAATTCGTAGACGGACTCGGCGTTGAAATCGCGCACGCCCGGCGGCATCGACGGCGTGGCTTCGAGCAGCTGCGTCTCCGAATTCGCGTCGCCGTCGGGGATCGAATACTCGGAGCCTTCCTCGTAGTTCAGCACGAAATTGAGCGCGAGGCGCGCCCCGCCCGGCCAGCGCGGATCGGGCCGTTCGGCGCCGTAACCGATCAAATCGCGCGGATAGCTCATGGCCACGTCACCGACAGCGGAACCGCGAGCGCGCGCTCCTCGACGTCGTCTTGCGTGCCCGCGCGGCTCAGCAGCGACGCGACCGCGGCGCCGCCGCCGGCCGCGGCGACGCCCGCATGCCACGTGCCGGGGCGATAGCCGAAGGCTTGCCCGGCCGCGGCGACGAACGCGCGCGCGTTCGCGATATCGGGTCCGCCATCCGTCGCGGTCGGCATGACGACGAGGGTCATGTTTCCCGGCGTCAGCGGCAGGAAGAACTGGGCGCTGTGAAGATGGCGCTCGACCATCGCGATCTTGCGCGGCGCGGTTTGCGGCGGGAGATCGATCAAGGTCGTGGTGACGCGCGCGCCCGGCCGGTCGTCGGCGAAGGGCGCGAAGGGACCGACGCGCGCGCCGTCGCGCGGGAGCGCGCGCACGAAACCGAAGGGCGCGAATTCCGTTTCGGTCAAGGGTTCGGCGCGCAGCGCGCTCATGTCGTGGCCTCCATCAGCGTGCGGACATCGGGCAAGGCGTCCAAGCCCGCCACGAGCTCGATCAAGCGCTCGACCTTGGCGGAGGGCAAGCCCGATCCGGCGGTGGCGCGGAACTTGGCCGCGACGCGTTCGGGCGACAAGGCGCGCGCGCCGGTGCCGTCGGCTTCGTCGACATAGGCTTCGAATTTGCCGCCGTCCGTCGCGAGGATGCGAACGCCGCCCGAGAACTTGATCGGTTCGGAATCCGGCACGGCGCGATGGGTGATGCGTTGGGCGAGGGAAAGAATGTCGGCGCGCGTATAGGCCGTGCCTTCGTAATGCGCCGCCGTCAACGCGCCGTCGGCCAGCGTCGCGGCCACGGCGTAGAACAGACTCGCGCGCGCATGAGTTGACGTCCGGGGGGCGAGTTTCGCCGCGCGCGGCTCGGCGATCTGGCCGACGAAACCTTGCGGCACGGCGAGCTCGACCGACGCGATCCGATCCGGCGTCAACCCATGCGCCGCACGCAAGCCGGCCGCCGCTTCGACGAAGGCGTGGATCGAGTGCGCGCAAGCGTAAAGCTTGTACGACGTTTCCGGCGCGATCCAGTTCCGACCCAACCCGTCGCTCGCGGCGGCGAAGTCCGGCTCGGTCCCCGCCGGCAGCAGCGCGCGAAAAAGACCGTAGCGTCCGTCGAACGCGGTCTCGGGTCCGGTGAACCCGGCTTGCGCCAGACGGGCGGCGACGATCCCGGCATGCGCCGCCCAGCCGGGGTGCAAGGTCTTCGACCACGTGCCGTCGGCATAGGCTTCGAGTACGCCCGAGCCTTGGCTCGCCGCGATCCCGAAGGCCGACGCGATCCGCTCGGCCGATAGGCCGAAGACGCGACCGGCAGTAGCCGCCGCCGCCGGTGTCCCAAGCACGCTGGTCGGATGCAGGCCGACCGCGTGGAACGCGCCCGGCGTCGCGAGACCCAAGCGGCAGCCCAACTCGTTGCCGATGGCGATCGCGAGGATCAGCGTGCGCCCGTCGGCCTTCGCGGCTTCGCAGGCGGCAAGGGCGGCCGCCACGCTCGGCGCGCTCGGGTGCATGACCGAGGCGTTGTGCGTGTCGTCGAAGTCCATCGCATGCGCCAAGGTGCCGTTGACCAAAGCGGCGGTGGCGGCGTCGAAATTCCGGCCTTCGCCCAGAGCGGTGGCTTGATCGCCCGATCCGAGCGCGCGCGCGGCCTTGCGCACGGCGACGCCGATGGGCAGATCGACCGCCGCCAAGGCCACGCCCAGCGTGTCGAGCAGCCGATCCTTGCAATCGGCCACGACCGCGTCGGGCAGATCCGCATAGGTCAGTTCCGCCGCCCAGCGCGCCAGGATCGGACCAAGCGGCGTCAACGCTTCACCATCTTCATGCGCATGTGTTCGCCCGCCAGGATCGGCGGATAGCGCTCCGGCCTGTCCGGCCCCGCGCAGCCTTCGATGCACTTGATCTCGGCGTCGTAATTGGGATGGCAGAAGAACGCGATCGATTGGCGCCGGCTCATCGCGGCGACCGCGTCGGGCGGATTGGCGACGCGGTGCAAGGTCGAGCGCCAGCGGTCGTTGGTCCAGCGCGCCATCATGTCGCCGAGATTGATGATCAGCGCGCCGGGGATCGGCTGGATGTCGCTCCACGTGCCGTCGGCCAGGCGCACTTGCAATCCGCCGGGCCCGGCCGTGGGCAGCAGGATGGTCAGGCTCCCGAAATCCGTGTGCTCGCCGGTGCGCAACTGTCCCGGCAAAGGGGGATGGTCGAGCGGCGGATAGTGGTTCGAGCCGAGCACGCTGAAATGATGGTCGATCTTGTCGCGGAAATAGGTTTCGGGCAGCGCGAGACCCAGCGCGAAGATGCGCATCAGCGTGTCGGCGAGCGTCTCGAATTCGCGGTAGAGGCGCGTGAACACCGGTTTGTAGTCGGAAGGCGTGTCGGGCCAGATATTCGGCGCGTAGCAACCGGCCGCCGCTTGCACGTCCTTGAGCGCGGGCACGATGGGGGCGAGGGTGCCGAGCATGAACTGCTCGCGCAGATCCTTGGGAACGTCGAGGCCGAGCGTGGCGCCGAGACCTTTGGATTCCATCGCCGCGTAGCCGCGTGGCGCCACTTCGCCTTTGGGCGCGTAGCGCGCTTTCACATCCGTCGGCTGGTCGAAGAAATCGCGCGAAACCGCGAAGGCGCGGTCGGTGAGATCCGCGTCGATGCCGTGGCCCGACACGCAGAAGAACCCGACCTCTTCGCAGGCCTTGGCGACCGCGCGGGCCACGCCGTGTTTATCCGTGCCGTCGCGGAACGGCTCGATGTCGATCACCGGCACGCCTTGCGTGCGAGCGGACTTTTCGATCGTCGCGATCCCCATCGTCTCCCCCTTCATCGGACGAACAGAACGGAATGCTCCGGCCGCCAGACCGCCGCGACGCGCGCGCCGACTTCGATCGGCGTCTGGCCCGGGTGCATCTCGACCGTCACGCGCTTGGCGTCGCCCAGCTCGACTTCCATCTTGATCCGGCTGCCCGCGAATTGTCGATGGACGACCGTGCCCGGCAGCGCGTTCGCACCCGCCGCCGGCGCGGACCCTTCGGGCATCAATTCCATCCGCTCCGGTCGCACGCCGACCGACACCGCGCCGGCGGCGCCGGCCACGTCCGGGACGCGCACCACGCTTCCGGCGATCGACACGCTGGCGTAACCGCCGTTGCGCCCCGCGAACTCGCCGTCGAGTAGATTGATCTGGCCGACGAAGTCCGCGACGAAACGCGTCGTCGGCCGGTCGTAGATCTCGTCGGCCGTACCGATCTGTTCGATACGCCCGTCGTTCATCACCGCGATGCGGTCCGACATGCTCATCGCTTCGGTCTGGTCGTGGGTGACGTAGACCGTGGTGATCTTCAGCGCGTGCTGGATGGCGCTGATCTCGTTCTGCATCGCTTCGCGGAGCTTGAGGTCGAGCGCGCCCAAAGGCTCGTCCATCAGCAGCACGCGCGGCGAATGCGCCACGGCGCGGGCCACCGCCACGCGCTGCTGCTGGCCGCCGCTCAATTGCGCGGGATAGCGCGAAGCCACGTCCGGCAGACGGATGAGGTCGAGCAGCTCCCCCACGCGCTTGCGGATGGCGGCGGCGGGCGCGCCGCGTTCGGCGAGCGCGAAGCCGATATTGTCGGCGATGGTCATGTGCGGGAACAGCGCGTAGTCCTGGAACACCATGCCGATCTCGCGCTTCTGCGGCGGCAGATCGGTCACGTCGTCGCCGCCGAAGCGGATGCGGCCGGCGCTGGGTTCGATGAAGCCCGCGATCAAGCGCAAGGTCGTCGTCTTGCCGCAACCCGAGGGCCCGAGCAGGGTGAGGAACTCGCCTTGCGGAATCTCCAGATCGAGCGGGCGCAGCGCGGTCACCGATCCGTAGCTCTTGGAGACGCCGTTGAGGGTAACGCTAGCCATGCGTGTGCCTTGCTTGTTGGATGGCCGCCCAAACCTTGAAGGGAGTCGCGGGCATGTCGATGTCGTCAACGCCGAGTTTGGCCAGCGCGTCGAGCACGGCGGCGATCACCACCGGCGGCGCGCAAACCGTTCCGGCTTCGGCGCAGCCCTTGAGGCCGAGCGGATTGTTCCGGCACGGATCGGGATTGCGCGCGAGAAGGAACATCGGCAGATCGCCCGCGCGCGGCATCGCGTAGTCCATGAACGAGCCGGTCAGAACTTGACCGTTCTCGTCGTGGACGACGCGTTCGAGCAACGCTTGGCCCACGCCCTGGGCGATCCCGCCATGGAGCTGGCCGTCGACGAGCAGCGGATTGATCTCGTTCCCGAAATCGTCGACGCACGTATAGGCTTCGAGGGTGGTGCGGCCGGTCTCCGGATCGATTTCGACCTCGCAAGCGTGGCACCCGTTCGGGAAAGTCGGCTCGACCGGCTGGAACGTGCCTTGCGCCGACAGATCCACGCCGAGCCCACCAGGCAGACGCCGCGCCGACACCGAGCGCGCGAGCGTGGCGACATCCACGCGCCGGTCGGTGCCGACGACGACGAAGCCGCGGTCGCGGAACTCGATATCCGCGACCGCCGCTTCCAGCAGCTCCGCGGCCGCGGGCGTCAGGTTTTCGACCAGTCGTTCGATGGCGCGATGCAGCGCCGAACCGCCGACGGGCAGCGAGCGCGAGCCGAACGTGCCCACGCCGCGTTTGACCTTATCGGTGTCGCCTTGATGGATTCGGATGCGCGCGGGATCGAGGCCGAGCCGGTCGGCGACGATCTGGGTATAGGCGGTGACGTGGCCTTGGCCGCCGGTCATCGTGCCGAGCAGAACGTCCGCGCCGCCGTCGGAATC
The DNA here is from genome assembly GCA_023653245.1 of Tagaea sp. The sequence continues at coordinate 10,148 of JAMNXK010000009.1, read as the reverse complement.
GAGGATCACGGTGGCGGCTTCCTCGGCGCCGCCGGCCGCGCGCTCGATATAGCACGCGAGGCCGAAGCCGCGCAGTCGCCCGGCCGCCTCGCTGCGCGCGCGCCGCGCGGCGAAGCCCGCGCGATCGGCGAGTGCGACCAAGCGGTCGAGCGTGCCCCTGAAGTCGCCGCTGTCGTAAAGCGTACGCAGCGCCGTGCGATAGGGCAGGGCGCTCTTCGGCACCAGATTGCGTCGGCGGATCTCGTCGGGCGCGAGGCCCAAAGCGCGCGCGGCCTTGTCGAGCGCGCGTTCGAGCGCGTAGATCGATTCCGGCCGCCCCGCGCCGCGATAGGCGTCGATGGGCGCGGTGTTGGTGAAGCGCCCGCGCGAGACGATATGCGCGACCGGAATGGCGTAGACGCCGACCAATCCGACCAGACCGACATTGGCGGGCACCGCGCCGAAATAGGAGAGGTAGGCGCCCAGATCGGCCTCGACGCACGCGCGCAAGGCCAGGATCGTCCCGTCCGCCGCGAAGGCCAAAGCGATCTTCGTGCGCATCGCGCGGCCGGCCGTGTCGCTGAGGAAGCTCTCGCTCCGGCTCGCGACCCAACGGACTTTGCGACCCGTGCGGCGCGCCGCCCAGATCGCCAGCGCCTGCTCGCGATAGACCGGCGCCTTGGCGCCGAAACCGCCGCCGGTATCGGGCGCGATCACGCGCAGCGCATCTTCGGACCAGCCGAACACCGCGCCGGCGAGCACGCGCCGGACAAGATGGGGCGCTTGCGTGCCCGTGCGCAGGATCGTGCGTGCGCCGTCGGGCTCGGCCTCGGCGTTGCGCGTTTCGAGCGGGACGGCCGAGAGGCGCTGGTTGACGACCTCGATCTCGACCACCTTGCGCGCGGAGGCGAAAGCCGCCGCGACCGCTTCTTCGTCGCCCAAGGCGATGTCGAAACCGTCGCGCGCATCGTCCGGCTTCAGGATGGCGGGTAACTCGGCGTACTCGACGTCGATCGCTTCGGCGGCTTCCAGGGCTTGCGCCTCGCTCTCGGCCACGATCAGCGCCACCGGATCGCCGACATGGCGGACCGTGTCGCGGGCGAGCAACTCGTAGGCGGGCGCGGCGAAGGGCACGACCGTGCCGTCGATCATCGTCAAAGGCAGGGCCGGGATCGGCTTGATCCCCTCCGCGTCGAGATCGGCACCCGTCAGGATCGCGGCCACGCCCGGCCGCGCGCGCGCGGCGGTCGCGTCGAGACGGACGATCCGCGCATGCGCGTGCGGCGAGCGCAGCACGACCGCGCGCAAGGCGTCCGGGGCGGGCAGATCGTCCAGAAAAGCGCCAAGTCCGCGCAGCAGGCGCGAGTCTTCCAACCGGCGTTGCGATTCGCCGATGCCAGCTGCCGCTGCGATTCTCACGGCCCCCGTGTCCAAACGGCACTCCTCGATCGCCGGGGATCTCCGCCGGCATACATTTCGGGTGCACTCCGCGTGCCAAAGTATAGGTCTCGTCGGCGTCCCTCGCGCAAGCCTAAATGAGCGCGAAGATCGCTCATCCCGGTGCGGCCGATGCTCATGACGAAGTACATGCGCGACACGGCGCCGTGTCGCCAGCCCGGTCGCGAGCGTCATATCGGCGCCGCTCCATACCCGACATGTGGATGTTCGGGACGCGATGGCGCGACCGGGCGCGCCTGCTTTGGGGGGCATCGCTTGGGCATGTCGCATCCCGCCGCTTCGACCACCAAAGAAGTCCGCCCCGGGAACCCGGCGGCGACCTTCACATGATCTCGTTGACGTAACGGTGCCGCGCCGTCGTCGCGCGCCGTTCGATGACGACGCAAGGTTTGCCGCCCTGGTCGAACGCGACGGCGTCGATCACCAGGACGGCGGCCGGCCGATCCAGGCGCATTCGCCGAACGTCGTCGGCGGTCGCGGGCTCCGCGCGAACCTCCTCGCGGACGGCCGAAATGCGGATCCCATAGGCGTCATGGGTCCGCTGGTCGCGAGGTCGCCCCTGACGGCGAGGCTTTCCCGTGCCTCGCGCACCGGCGTGCGGCCGAGGCCGAGCGGCTCCGCCATCGAGCGTTCGGCGATCGGCGCCGCCGGGTCGATGTCGCCGTCGGCGATCTGCCGACGGATGCGCGCGTAGGCTTCGTCCCGATCGCGCAAACGTCCGCGCGGTCCGGGTTCGGACGCGAAGCCGATTCGAACCATGTGAAACACGTTGACTACAATCGTTGGCCCAAGACATTGTGGTGTCGCGAGCCGGAAACATCCGGCCGCAATCGGGGGGAAATCGAATGCGAAATCGGGAATTTTCGCGCCGGGCTTTCGTGGCCGGCGGCGTGGCGGCGGGGGCGGCGTTGGCGGCACCTTCGGTGCGCGCGCAGCAGAAATTCATTTGCCGGATCGGGCATTCGGAGGCGATCGGATCGCCGCTGACCCTGGCGTTCGAAAGCTGGGGCAAAGCGCTGACCGAGCGCAGCGGCGGGCGCATCGAGGCGCAGCACTTCCCGGCGAGCCAGCTCGGCAGCTACAGCCAGATGATCGAGCAGAACCGCCTGGGCACGATCCAGATCACCACCGGCGGGCCGGACACGGAAGAAGCGGTCGCGCCCGAGATCGCGGCGACCGGTGGGGCGCCGGGCTTCATCTTCCGCGACGAAGCGCATGTCGACCGCGTGCTGCAAGGCGACATCGGCAAGGAAGTCTCGCGCATCGCGCGCCAGCGCACGGGCGTCGAATTCGTCGATTACGGCGAGGTGGGCTTCCGGCACATTCTGTCCAAGCGGCCGGTGACGAGCCTCGCCGAGTTGCGCGGCCTCAAGATCCGCGTGCCCGAGCTCAAAGTATGGGTCGATTTCTGGCGCATGCTCGGCGCCAATCCGACGCCGCTGGCCTATGCCGAGCAATACAGCGCACTGTCGTCGGGGCTGATCGACGCGCTGGAAGCGGACGTGTTCTCGATCAAGGGCTTCAAATGGGGCGAGCAGGCCAAGAACCTGACGCTCACCAACCATTGGTTCTTGCCCAAGGCGGCGCGGGTCAACGCGCGCTGGCTCGACGCGTTGCCGGCCGACTTGCAGGCCTTGGTGCGCGACAGCGCCAAGACGATCTTCGCCGAACAGCGCCGGGTCAACCGCGCCAACACGGCGGCGACGCTGGAGGAGTTGAAGGCCTCCGGCATCACGGTGCGCACGCTCACCGACGCGCCGAATTGGTTCCGCGCGACGGAGCCGCTGTTCGCGGAGTTCGGCGCCAAGAGCCCGGCCACCCGCGCGATGATCGATCGCATCCGCGGCCTGTCGGCCTGACGGTTTCGGGCGGCCCGGCTTGGCGCCGGGCCGCCTGGTTCCGTCCGCTTCGATCTGAGTGGAACAAATGACTTCATCGCGCACGTGCGCCTTCCTCGACCGCGCCGTCGAGACGGTTTGCGCCGTCTTGCTCGTCGGCACGGTCTTCATCGCGCTGCTGCAGGTCTTCTGCCGCTACGTGCTCAACAGCGCGCTGAGCTGGCCCGAGGAGCTCGGGCGGTTCGGGCTGGTGTGGTTCGTGTTCCTGGCGGCGGCACTCCTCACGCGGCGCAACCGACACATCGTGATCGAGATGGTGCCGCGCGCCTTGCCGCCGGCGGGGCGGTTGATTCACGCGTGGATCGCGCGCGCGGTGTCGGCGTGTTGCGCGGTGTTCCTGTTCTTCTGCGGCGTCGATCTGGTCGAGCAAGCGAGCTTCATCTCGCCGGCGCTCGAGATCCCCCTCAAATTCGTCTATGTCGCCATCCCGGCCGGGGCGGCGCTGGCGCTCTTGTTCGTGGCGCTCGAACCGGTCGCGGGCCATACGTCGCGCTGGTCGGGGCTGACGAGCGCGCTCGCCGGCGTGGCGGTTTATTTCGCCCTCGAATCCGCGTTCGGACACGGCTTCGTGGCTTCGTTCGGCGTGGTGGCGCCGCTGATCGCGATGGCGATCGGCCTGATGCTGTTGGGCATTCCGATTTTCGATTCCTTGGTCTTCGGCACGTTCGTGGCGTTCATGCCGCAAGGCTCGATCGCGCTGCTGCCCGTGCCGCTCGGCCTCGCCAACTCGATGGACTATCTGCTGCTCGCCATTCCGTTCTTCATGCTGGCGGGCGGCATGATGAATGCGAGCGGCATCACCGAGCGGCTGATCGCGCTGGCGGCGTCGCTGGTGGGCCATTTCCGCGGCGGGCTCGCGCATGTCAACGTGCTGACCAACACGCTGATGGGCGGCGTCTCGGGTTCTTCGACGGCGGACGCGGCGGCGCTGGCGAAAACGCTGGTGCCCGCGATGGCCGCGCGCGGCTATCCCAAGCCCTTCGGCGTGGCGCTCACGGCGTCGGGCTCGATCCTGGCCAACATGATTCCGCCCAGTCTCGGGCTGGTCATCTACGGCGCCATGGCGAGCGTTTCGGTCGGCGCGCTGTTCACCGCCACCGTCGTGCCGGGTCTGCTGATGGCGCTGACATTGTCGATCGTCGTCCATTTCGAGTGTCTGCGGCGGGGCATCGGCGAGAGCGGCGCGCGCGCGGCCCCGGGCGTGCGGCCGAAGGCGCTGCGCGCGGCGCTGCCGGCCTTGGTGCTGCCGCTGGTGATCGTCGGCGGAATTCGCTACGGCATCTTCTCGGCGACCGAGGCGGGTGCCGTCGCCGTCGCGTACGCGGTGTTCGTCGGCTTGGCGGTCTATCGCACCGCCGACGGCGCGTCGCTGCTCGCCGCGTTGCGGGAGTCCTTGATCGAGACGGCGACGGTGCTGGTCGTGATCGCGGCTTCGGCGCCCTTCGCGCACGCGTTGATCCTGGAGCAGGTGCCGCAGAAAATGACCGCGCTGCTCGGCACGCTGACCGCGAGCTGGGTGCTGCTGCTGGCGATCAACCTGTTCTTGCTGTTCGTCGGCTTGGCGATGGAGATGATCGCCTCCATGGTGATCTTGATTCCGCTTCTCGTGCCGCTGTTGAAGGCCGCCGGCGTCGATCTCGTGCATTTCGGCGTGATCATGGTCGCCAATCTTTGCATCGGCGCGTTGACGCCGCCTTTGGCGGTGCTGGTGTTCACGGCCGCGCAAGTGACCGGCACGCCGATCCACTTGGCCTATCGCGCGTGCTGGCCGTTCATGGGCGGATTGCTGGTTTGGTTGATGGTCGTCTCCTTCGTGCCGATCCTGAGCCTCGGCCCGGTGGCGCTGTTCGGGCGATGACCGGCCGGTTCTCGCTCGACGTCGACGATCTGGCGCTGCCGCCCGGGGCGATCGCGCGGACCGAAAGGCGCATCCTGCGGCGCGACGGCAAGCCGCTGTTCGGCCTCACCCAAGGGCGCATGCGGCCTTACGTCTATCCGCTGTTCACGCCGGCGGGCTACGCGGTCACGTCCGAAAGCCCGGCCGATCATCCGCATCACAATTCGCTGTGGATCGCCGCCGATCACGTCCACGCGTTGGTCCCGACCAAGCCCGGTCGCCACGAGGCCTACACCTACAATTTCTACGTCGACGAGACCTTCCAAGGCCGGGCGGCGGGGACGCTGATCGCCGCACCCGCGACGATGGCGCCCGCGTCCGCCGAGCGCGCGGTTCTGACGCAGCGCGTCGAGTGGCGCGGGCCCGTCGAATGGGGTGCCGCGCAAGGCCGCACGATCGCGCGCGAGACGCGGACGATCGCCGTCGCGTGCGTGCCCGGCGCGCTCGTGCTCGACGTGGAATCGGTCCTGACGGCGGCGGACTGGGCGCTCGAACTGGGCCCGACGCGCCACGCTTATTTCAATTTCCGCGTCGCGGATTCGATGGTCGTGGCGATGGGCGGGCGCGTGCGCGACGATCGCGGCCGCGTCGGTGGTGCTGCGATCGGCGACGTCGGCGCGCGCTGGGTGGCGTTCGACGGCCCGGTCGGCGGCGGCGCGCGCGCGGGCATCGTGGCGGTGCCCGACCCGGCCGAAGCGGATCGGACCTCGTGGTTCGTGGCCGATTGGGGCGTGGTCAGCGTCGGTTCCTTCCGCCACGAAGCCAGGACGATCCCGGCCGGCGCGCCGCTGCGTACGCGGCTGCGTTACGTCGTCCATGACGGCGCGGCGGACGACGCCGCCATCGCGGCTTGGGCCGCGGGGTTTCCGGCGCCATGAAGGCCGTGCTGCCCTACGACGCCTCGCCGGGGGTGCGCCGGCAGATCGCCGCTCTCGATCCGGCGATCGTGCGCGCGGTCGTGCTGGCGGAGGCGGATGCCGAAGCCTTGCGCCGCGAACTCGCCGACGCCGACGTGCTGCTGCATGTCCTCGCACCGGTGACGGCGGCGATCCTCGACGCGGCACCATCCTTGAAGCTCGTGCAGAAAATCGGCGTCGGCGTCGATACGATTGACCGGGCGGCCGCCCGTGCGCGCGGCATCGCCGTGTGCAATATGCCCGGGACGAACACGGTCGCGGTCGCCGAGCTGACATTGTCCCTGATCTTCGCGACGCTGCGCCGGGTGGCCGCACTCGACGCCGATCTGCGCGCCGGCGCCGGCTGGCCGGCCGCCGCGACGCATCTGGACGCCGCCGGCGAGCTCGACGGCGCCACCGTCGGCTTGATCGGCTACGGCGCGGTCGCGCGCCGCTTGCGGCCCGCGCTGACGGCGCTGGGCGCGCGCGTCGTCGTCCATTCGCGCACGCCGCCCGACGACGGGGCGCTCTCGGTTTCCCTCGACGAATTGCTCGCCGCCGCCGACGTGGTCTCGCTGCACGTGCCGGCGACCGAAGCGACGCGCGGGCTGCTCGATGCGCGCCGGATCGCGCGCATGAAGCCCGGCGCCATTCTGATCAACACCGCGCGCGGCGCGCTGGTCGACGAAGCGGCGCTCGTCGTGGCGTTGGCGGACGGAAAGCTGGCGGGGGCGGGGCTCGACGTGTTCGCGCGCGAACCGTTGGCGCCCGGGCATCCTTTGGTCGGCCTTGGCAACGTGGTGCTGACGCCGCATGTCGCCTGGATGACGCCGGGCACCTGGCGGCGCAGCCTCGCGGTCGTGACGGAGAATTGCCGCCGCCTGCGCGCGGGCGAAGCGCTGCTCCATCGCGTCGACGGTGTCGCCGCATGAGCGCGCCCGACTTCGCCGACATCGAAGCGAGTTTGCGCGCGGCCGGCGTGATTCCAGATGGCGCGCCCGCGCGGTTCGTTCCGCTGACGGGCGGCGTCGCGTCGGACATCTGGCGCGTCGAAGCGGGAAGCGCCGTGTTCGCGGTCAAACGCGCGCTCGCCAAGCTGCGCGTCGCGGCGGATTGGCGCGCCCCCGTCGACCGCAACGCGTCGGAGGCCGATTGGCTGCGCCTGGCGGCGAAGATCGTGCCGGGTTGCGCGCCCAGGGTCATCCATCACGATCCCGCGCGCGGTTATTTCGCGATGGACTATCTGCCGCCCGAGCGTTTTCCGGTTTGGAAGTCGGAGCTGCGCGACGGGCGGATCGATCCGGGGTTCGCGGGCCAGGTGGGCTCGGCGCTCGCCGCGATCCACGCCGCCACCGCCGGCGATCCCGGGATCGCGCGCGAATTCGCGTTCGACGCCAAGTTCCACGCGATCCGGTTGGAGCCCTATCTGGAAGCGACGGCGCGCGCCCATCCCGCGCTCGCCGCGAATCTGATGGCGCTGTCGCGCGACACGCTGGCGCGACACGAAGCGCTGGTGCATGGCGATATCAGTCCCAAGAACATCCTGGCCGGCCCGGCGGGCCCCATTTTTTTGGACGCCGAATGCGCCTGGTACGGCGACCCCGCTTTCGACGTCGCGTTCTGCTTGAACCATCTTCTTCTGAAATGCGTGTGGAAGCCCGCGCAGGCGGCGCGCTATCTCGGCGCGTTCGACGCGCTGCGCGCGGCCTATTTCGGCGGGCGTTCCGCCGGTTCGCAGGCGCGGGTCGCGCGCCTGTTGCCGGCCCTGACGCTCGCGCGCATCGACGGCAAGTCGCCGGTCGAGTACATCGTGGACGAGCGGGACAAGGCGCGGGTGCGCGCGGTCGTTTCCCCGCTCGTCGCCACGCCGCCGCGCGATCTCGATATGGTGCGCGACGCCTGGGCGCGCGCGTTCGCGGAGGGGGAGGGGTATGGCTGAGATCGCATCGATCGTCGGACGGCGGGTGTGGGATTCGCGCGCCCGACCGACGGTGGAGGTCGAGATCGCCCTCGCCGACGGCGCGCGCGGCCGGGCCATCGCGCCGGCGGGCGCGTCGATGGGCTCGGGCGAGGCCAGCGATCTACGCGACGGCGGCGCCGCGTTCGGCGGCATGGACGTGCGCAAGGCGCTGGCGAGCGTCGCGGGCCCCATCGCGGCGGCGGTGAAGGGCATGGACGCCGCCGACCAGACGGGCGTGGACGCGGCGCTTCAGCGCTTGGACGGCACGGCGCAACTGGCACGTCTGGGCGGCAACGCCGTCATCGCGACGTCGCTGGCGGTGTTGCGCGCGGCGGCGGCTTCGGCGGGCGTGCCGCTCCACGCCTATCTTTCCTCCGGCGGTCCGACGCGCATTCCGGTGCCGGAGATCCAGATCCTGGGCGGCGGCGCGCATGCGGGCAGGCGCGTGGACATCCAGGATTTTCTGGTCGTCTGCCCATCGGCGCGGAGCTTCGCCGACGCGCTCGACCGCACGGCCGAGGTGTATCGCGCGGCGGGCAAGCTGCTGCGCGACGCGGGCCGGCTGTACGGCGTCGCCGACGAAGGCGGGTTCTGGCCGGCGTTCGCGAGCAACAAGGAGGCGCTGGACCTGCTCTTGCGCGCGATCGAAGCCGCCGGCTACGCGCCCGGCGACGAAGTGCATATCGCACTCGACGTCGCCGCTTCCGACTTCGGCCGGAACGGGCGCTACCGGCTGGGGCTGGAAAAGCGCGAACTCGACCGCGACGGGATGGCGGAGATGCTGCTCGGCTGGCTCGACCGCTATCCGATCCTGTCGATCGAGGATCCGTTCGGCGAGGACGATCCCGAAGGATTCCGGCGCTTCGCCAAGGCCGTGGGCGCGCGCGTGCAGATCGTCGGCGACGACCTGCTGGTCACCGACGCCAAGCGCATCGAACACGCCGCGCGCGAGGGCTTGGTCAATTGCGCGCTGATCAAGCCCAACCAGATCGGCACGGTGACGGGCACCAAAGCGGCGATCGACGCGGCGCGCGCGGCCGGCATGTCGGCGATCGTGTCGGCGCGCTCGGGCGAGACGGAAGACACGGCCATCGTCGATCTCGCGGTCGGCTGGAACGCCGGACAGTTCAAGGTCGGATCGATCGCGCGCGGCGAGCGAACCGCGAAGTGGAACGAGATGCTCCGCGTCGAGGAAGCGCTCGGGGCCGCGGCACCTTATGCGGGCTGGGGCGCGTTTCCCGTCGCGAAGAAAGGGAGCCGAACCGATGGATGAGCGCATCGTCCGCTACGCCGATCCCGAGCCGCGCCACGGCCTGCTCGCGCGCGACGGCACGATCAAGCCGTTGGCGGGTTCGCCGTTCGAGAGCCTGGAAACATCCGGGCCGGCGACGCATGTCGAGCGCGTACGTCTGCTCGCACCCGTGCGGCCGCGCGCGCTCTACGGCGCCGGGCTCAACTATCTGGGCCACGCCAAGGAGATGGGGCTGAGCCCGCCCGCCTATCCGATGCTGTTCATGAAGCCGCCGACCGCCGTCATCGGACCGGACGCGCCCATCGTCTATCCGCGCGAGGGGCGCAACGTGCATTTCGAAGCCGAGATCGCCGTGGTGATCGGCAAAGCCGGGCGGCGCATCCCCGAGGCGCGCGCGCGCGATCACATCCTCGGCTTCACCTGCGGCAACGACGTGAGCGAGCGCGAGATCCAGGCCAAGGAGATGAAACAAGGCTGCTTGGTGCTCGGCAAGGCGTTCGACGGGTTCAACCCACTCGGCCCCGCGATCGCGATCGGGCTGGAACCCGGCAAGATCGACATCGTCGGGCGCGTGAACGGCATCGAGCGTCAGCGCAGCAACTCGGCCGATCTGGTCTACGCCATCGCCGCGTTGATCGCGCATTTGAGTTCGGGAATCACCCTGCGCCCGGGCGACGTGATCATGACCGGCACGCCGGCGGGCGTCGGACCCATCGTCCCGGGCGACGTGGTGGAGATCGAGATTCCCGAAGCGGGCGTGCTGCGCAATCCCGTGATCGCGGAGGAAGCGGAATGAAGATGCGGCGGC
>JAMNXK010000197.1 GCA_023653245.1 Tagaea sp. | reverse complement strand
TCGCAGAGCGGCGACGCCGATATCGCCCAGCACAGCGCGTGCTCGCGCCCGCCCGAACCCACGACCAGAACCCGCATCGCCGAAAACCGCCTCCCGCGAAACCGTGCGCGCTTGTATCATGCCCCTCGCATGGAGTCCCCGCGCGGCAATTTGCCGGAATACACGGTTTCGGAGCTTTCGCAAGCGGTCAAGCGCACCGTCGAGGACGCGTTCGAGATCGTGCGCGTGCGCGGCGAGATTTCGGGATTCAAGCGGCACTCCTCGGGCCATCTGTATTTCTCGCTCAAGGACGCCGACGCGGCGATCGACGGCGTGTGCTGGCGCGGTGCGGCGGGCAAGCTCGGCCTCAAACCCGAGGACGGGATGGAGGTTATCGCCGTCGGGCGGCTGACCACCTATCCCGGCCGCTCGAAATACCAGATCGTGGTCGAGCGCATGGAGCTGGCCGGCCAAGGCGCGCTCCTCAAACTCATCGAAGACCGCAAGAAGCGCCTCGCCGCCGAAGGTCTGTTCGACGGCGCGCGCAAGCGGCCTTTGCCCTATTTGCCCGCCGTGATCGGCATCGTCACCTCGCCCACCGGTGCCGTGATCCGCGACATCCTGCATCGCCTGGCCGATCGCTTTCCGCGCCATGTGATCGTGTGGCCGGTGGCCGTGCAGGGCGAGGGGGCGGCCGAGCAGATCGCCGCGGCGATCCGGGGATTCAACGCGCTCGAACCGGGCGGGCCGGTCGCACGCCCCGAGGTGCTGATCGTGGCGCGCGGCGGCGGGTCGATCGAAGATTTGATGGCGTTCAACGAGGAAATCGTGGTGCGCGCGGCGGCCGAGAGCGCCATCCCGCTCGTGTCCGCCGTGGGGCACGAGACCGACACGACGCTGATCGATTTCGCGTCGGACAAGCGCGCGCCCACGCCGACGGCCGCCGCCGAGATGGTGGTGCCGGTGCGCCAGGAATTGATGGCGCGCCTCGCGCGCGACGCGGCGACGCTCGAAGCGGGGCTGGAACGCGCCTTCGCCGAAGCGCGCGCGCGGCTGCAAGCCGCCGCGCTGGGCGAGCCCGCGCGCCTCGTCGAAGAACGCGCGCAGCGTTTGGACGAGCGCGGCGAGCGCTTGAAGCTCGCCGGCACGGCACTGATCGCCGGCCGCCGCCGGATCGTGATCGAACTGGGCGCGCGCCTGCCCGATCCCAAGACCCAGCTCGAGCGCGCCAAGGGCGCGTTGGCACGGCTGGGCGGGGCGCTGGCGGCCAACGTCAACGCCCAGCGCGCGACGCTTGCGCGCGAGACCGCGCGCATGGCGGAGCTGCTGGCCCGCGCCAAAGGTTCGGCGTCGCGCGGGCTCGAAACGCGCGCGGCCGGTCTGGGCCGGGCCGCCGATCTGCTGGAGAGCTATTCCTACAAGAAGACTCTGGCGCGCGGCTTTGCGTTGGTCACGGATACCGAGGGCGCGGTGGTGACCCAGGCGGCCGACGCGCGCAAAGCCGGCGACATCACGCTGCGCTTCGCCGATGGCGAAGTGGCGGCGAGCGTCTCGGGCGGGCCCAAACGCGCGGCCAAACCGGCGCCGGTCAAGCAAGGCACGTTGCTGTGAAGCGCTGGCTTTTCGCGCTTCTTCTGCTGGCGGCACCCGCGCGCGCGGCGGCGTTGGAGATCCAAGGCCAGTTGGTCCAAGGCGGGTTCGCGGTGGTGCGCGCCGCCCCGGGCGCGCAAGCCACGCTCGACGGCCGCGCGGTGCGCGTCTCGCCCGACGGGCGCTTTCCCATCGCCTTCGGGCGCGAAGCGGGTCCGCGCGCCACGCTCGATGTCGTGTGGCCCGATGGGCGCAAAGAGAGCCGCGTGCTGGACGTGGCGTCCCGGCGCTTCGACGTCCAGCGCATCGACGGATTGCCCGAGGCGATGGTGACCCCCGATCCCGCCTTCCTCGCGCGCATCCGCGAGGAGAACGCGCGCATCGCCCAGGCCCGCTCGATCGACGGCGAGACGCCGCATTTTCTGGCGGGCTTCGTCTGGCCGGTGGTGGGGCGGATCACCGGGGTCTATGGCAGCCAGCGGATTCTCAACGGCCAGCCGCGCCAGCCGCATTTCGGGATCGACATCGCGGCACCCACGGGCACGCCCGCGGTCGCCGCCGCCGGCGGCACGGTGGTGTTCGCCGACATGGATATCTATTTCACCGGCGGTACGTTGATCCTCGAACACGGCTCGGGTGTGAGCTCGACCTATTCGCATCTGTCGCGCATCGACGTGGCCGTCGGCGAGCGCGTGCGGCCGGGTCAGGTCGTGGGTGCCGTGGGGGCGACGGGCCGCGCCACGGGCCCGCATCTCGACTGGCGCGTCAATCTGTTCGAGATCCGGATCGACCCGCTGCTCGTGCTGCCGCCGCTGCCGGCGGGGAATTAACGCACGAAGAGATGGACTTCGTTGGCCTGCGCCTGGCCCGACGTGGTCGAGGACAGGGTCATGCGCTGCGCGGGCAGGCCCATATCGGCCAGGCTGCGCATCACGGTTTCGGCCTGACGGCGCGCGGTCGTCGCGGCCAGGGCCGCCTGGCTTTGGCCGCCGCGCGAGGGGGCGACGGCGACCAGATCGAAACTCGCCGCCGGGCTGCGTTCCAAAGCACGGCTGACGGCGGTGTAGAGCGCCTGCTCGTAGGCCGGATTGGCGCGATCGAAGCGGATCACCATCAGCGGCCGGCGGCCGGCCGCGGCTTGCGCGGGATTGCCGGCTTGCGGGGCCGCGCCGGGGGCGACGCCGAGCAGCGCCGGGCTGCCATCGGGCGGGGCGACATTGGTGAAAGCGCGGTTGTTGAGGCCGGTGCCGAACAGCTCGCCGTTGCGGATGGCGAGGGACAGCGCCGTCAGGTTCGAGCGTTCGCGCGCGATATAGGTCGACTGACGGCCGATATCCTCGTTGAGCTCGTTGAGCAGCCGGTCGATCGACACGACGGTGCGGTTGACCTCGTCCTCGACTACGGCGAGCTGGCGATGGTCGTCTTCGACCGCACCCGACAGCGAATAGGCCGCGCGCGTCGAATCGAGCAGGAAGGCGGCCATCGCGGCGTCGGCGGCGACTTGGCTGGACATCTGCGACATGCGGCCGATTTCGGCCGACATGCGGTCGAGCTCGGCGGCGGCGGTGTTCCACTGGCCTTGCAGGATCGGGTTGCCCGGCGTGGTGCCGACTTGCAGGCGCGCGTTGATGCCCGCGACGGTGGTGAAATAGCGCTGCGAGGTGGAAACCGCGTCCGCGCGCATTTGCTGGACGGCACCCGCGCGCTGTTGGACCGCACCCTGGAGATTCTGGACTTCGCCGCGCATCTGGGCGGCGCGCTGGCCCACTTGCGTGGCCTGCCCGCCGGGCAGACGGCCGGTGTCGGGCGCGCCCACCGCACCGGTGGCGCGCGACGGCTCGACGCCGATCGCGCCGCGCTCGGCGGCGGAAGGCGGGATTTCCTGACGCACGGCGGGGCCTTGGGCGCGCGGGGCGTCGCTCTCCATCGAGGGCCAGAGCGCCTCGGTCATGTAGTTGCAGCCGCTCAAGCCCAGGGCGACAACGCCCAAAGCGAGGAACCGGGCCGAGGAGGCGAAAAGGGGGCGCGTAGCGGTCATGGGCGTCGTTCGCGTTGGGCGATCCCCCGCGTCGGCACGGATGGATCGGAAGAAGCAAGGATGGCCTGCCGAACGCATGCCATCGCGCGGGTTCCCGGGACCGGACATCCTGGAAAACCGGCGGCGGATCGTAACCAAGCCGTCCGGCCCGCACAAGGCGGAAATCATCCCGGTTTTCCACAGGCTTGACCGGGCCGCGGCGGCGCCGCGGGGGGAAATGCAAGGGGGGCGTTTAGCGCTTGCGGGGCGAAGGCGAATCACCTAGTGTCCGCGGCCGTTTCCCCGGGGGTGTTGCCCTCGCGGTCAAACGCATGCGCGGCCGTAGCTCAACTGGATAGAGCATCAGACTACGGATCTGGAGGTTAGGGGTTCGAATCCCTTCGGCCGCGCCATTTCCTTCCAGACAAATCAAGGGTTCGAGCGCGCGGGAACGATCTCCAGGATCGGTCGTTACGGCGACGTGCACCCGCTATGCACCATCGTGTCCATAGCGATTCCTGTGCCCGATAGGCCGACGTTCCCGTCGCATCTGATATCTTGGATTCAGGTCGAGGCATGGCGCAGCGGCCACCGAGAGCTAAAGATGCAGTTCGATCTCCTTGAACCCGATGAGCTTGCCGAAGCGCTGCGCGTCACGACCGGCACGCTCGCCAAGTGGCGTTTGGCGGGAGGGGGGCCTCGCTTCGTCAAGCTCCCCAAGAGTGTCCTCTACGATCGCAGCGACGTCACGGAATGGCTTGAAAGCCAGAAGATGCGTACGACCGCGGACCATAAGGGAACTTAGGTACGGGCATTGCGGATTTGGCCCTCCACTTGTCGATTTGGCATGCCCCCGGGTTTCGCGGTCATGGAGATAGGGCGTCACCATCGAGGCGCCGCGTGGGTCCACGCAGAGCAGACCTACTCGTTCACCAGCGAGTAACTCACGCTGCGGCCGCCACCCGGATTTCTAACGAGGATACCGCGCTTGACCAGATCGTCGATGTCGCGAAGTGCCGTATCGTGCGACGTCTTCGCATGGATCGCGGCCTTTCTTGTCGTGAGTTTGCCCTCGTACCCTTGCAGCAACCGATCCAGCAAAATGCGCTGGCGCTCATTCAAGCCCGAAGTTTTGTGCCGCTCCCAAAACGCATGCCGTCCGAGGACACCCGCGAGCGTCTTTTCCGCGCCGACGATCGCGTGGCCCAGGCACGTCAAAAACCATGTCAGCCATTCGGTGCAGTCGAGATCGCCTTTTTGCGTCCGCTCGAGGATGTCGTAGTAGGCCTTTCGCTCGACTCTGATCTGGCTGGACATGCTGTAGAAACGTCGAGGGCTATTCTCGGAGCGCGCCAACGCCATATCGGCGATCGCGCGCGCGATTCGGCCGTTGCCATCTTCGAAGGGATGGATCGTCACGAACCACAGATGGGCGAGGCCAGCCTTGACGACCGGATCCACATCGGGTGGCGCATTGAACCAAGCGAGAAACGCATCCATCTCAAGACGTAGCGTCCCGGCGGGAGGGCCTTCGAAATGGACGCGCTCTCGCCCCATCGGGCCCGAGACCACTTGCATCGGTCCTTCTTTGTCGTCGCGCCAGGCGCCGACGACGATCTTTTTTATCCCGCTGCGGCCGGTTGGAAACAAGGCGGCATGCCAATCGAAGAGCCGCTCGGCGGTCAGGGCTTTCCCGTAGTTCTGCGTGGCGTCGAGCATCATCTCGACGACGCCTTCGACATCCCGATCGGCCGC
>JAMNXK010000196.1 GCA_023653245.1 Tagaea sp. | reverse complement strand
CGAGAAGCCGCATTGCGGAAACACGGGCGTGCCCTTCATGTAGAGCACGACGTCGTTCGCCTTGAGATCGGCTTCGATGCGTTCCTTGACTGGGTCCATGACGGGCTCTCCGGGGCGAAAGGGTTCAGGTGCCGGCGGGCAGGGCGGTCTGCAGCGCCATCGCGTGCAGCTCGCCGCCCATGCGGCCTTTGAGGGCGGCGTAGACCATCTGGTGCTGCTGCACGCGGCTCTTGCCTTGGAACAGCGCCGAGGTCACGTGGCAAGCGTAGTGATCGCCGTCGCCGCGCAGGTCGTCGATCTTGACGGCAGCATCGGGCAGCGCCTCGCGGATCAGCTTCTCGATATCGGCGGCCGCCATCGGCACGGGCAAAGACCTCAGTTTTTCTGCGACATATAGGCGGGCAGCCAGTTTTCGTGGACCGCCCGCAGGGCTTCGACCGATATAAGAACCCGGCCCCCGAGAGTCAACGAGGGGCCGTCCGTCGTCATCCCCACGATCTCGACGGGC
Source organism: Tagaea sp. (assembly GCA_023653245.1). The sequence continues at coordinate 4,833 of JAMNXK010000196.1, read as the reverse complement.
ACGCGGGCTTTCTTGGCCAGTTCCAGCAGCTTGGCGGGTTTGGCCGTGGCGATCACGTAGCGCGCTTGGTCCTCGCCGAACAGAAAAGCGTTGTCGGTGCGCGCGGGCGTCAGCGCGGCCCCTTTGCGCCCCGCCAGCGCCATTTCGGCGATCGTGCACAGCAGCCCGCCATCCGACGCGTCGTGGCAGGCCGTGACCAGTCCCTTGGCGATCAGCCCGCGCACGAAGTCGCCGTTGCGCTTTTCGGCCTTGAGATCGACGGGCGGCGGCGCGCCGTCCTCGATGCCCTCGATCTCGCGCAAATAGATCGACGCGCCCAGCCAGCCCGCGGTCTTGCCGACGACGATCAGCGTGTCGCCGGCGTTTTTCAGCGCCAGATCGGCGCGCTTGCCCGCGTCCTTCAAAATGCCCACGCCGCCGATCACGGGGGCGGGCAGGATCGCGTTGCCGTTGGTCTCGTTGTAGAGCGACACGTTGCCCGACACGACCGGATAGGCGAGCGCCTTGCACGCTTTGCGCATGCCTTGGATCGCGCCGACGAACTGGCCCATGATCGCGGGGCGCTCGGGATTGCCGAAATTCATGTTGTCGGTGATGGCCAGCGGCGTGGCCCCCACCGCCGTGAGATTGCGCCAGGTCTCGGCCACGGCTTGCGCGCCGCCTTGGACGGGATCGGCATGGACGTAGCGCGGCGTGCAGTCGACGACCATCGCCAGCGCTTTCTTGCGGTCGGGAAGGCCGACCACGGCGGCGTCCCCGCCCGGGCGCTGGAGCGTGTGCCCGCGCACCAGATGGTCGTATTGCTCCCAGATCCATTTCTTCGAGGCGAGATCGGGCGAGCCCATCAGCTTGGGCAGCACGGCCGCCGGATCGCGCTTGGGCAGGCGCTTGGGGTCGATCGCGCGGCGCTTGGGCGCTTTCTTCCACGGCCGGGCGTATTCGGGGCTCGCCTGGACCATCGGCGCGATCGGCATATCGGCGTCGATCGTGCCGTTCTTCTTCACCACCAAACGTCCGGTCTTGGTGAGCTTGCCGATGACGGCGAAATCCAGGCCGTATTTCTCGAAGATCGCCGCCGCCATTTTCTGGCGCGACGGCTTCAAGATCAGCAGCATGCGCTCCTGGCTTTCGGAGAGCATCATCTCGTACGAGGTCATGCCGGTCTCGCGCGCCGGCACGCGGTCCATGTCGAGCTCGATGCCGAGCCCGCCTTTGCCGGCCATCTCGACCGACGACGAGGTGAGACCGGCCGCGCCCATATCCTGGATCGCCACGATCGCGTCGGTGGCCATCAGCTCCAGGCACGCCTCGATCAGCAGCTTCTCGGTGAACGGATCGCCGACCTGGACGGTGGGGCGCTTTTCCTCGGAATTGTCGTCGAACTCGGCCGAGGCCATCGTGGCGCCGTGAATGCCGTCGCGCCCGGTCTTCGCGCCGACATAGACCACGGGGTTGCCCGCGCCCGCGGCGGCCGAATAGAAAATCTTGTTCTTGCGCGCGATGCCCACGGTCATCGCGTTGACCAGGCAGTTGCCGTTATAGGCCGCGTGGAAATTGGTCTCGCCGCCCACGGTGGGCACGCCTACGCAATTGCCGTAGCCGCCGATGCCCGCGACCACGCCCGCGACCAGATGGCGCGTCTTCGGGTGCTTGGGATCGCCGAAGCGAAGGGCATTGAGGTTCGCGATCGGCCGCGCGCCCATGGTGAACACGTCGCGCAAAATCCCGCCCACGCCCGTCGCCGCCCCCTGATAGGGCTCGATATACGAAGGGTGGTTGTGGCTTTCGATCTTGAAGATGCAGGCGTCGCCTTCGCCGATATCGATCACGCCCGCGTTCTCGCCCGGCCCGCAGATCACCCAGGGCGCCTTGGTCGGCAGGGTCTTGAGCCATTTCTTCGAGGATTTGTAGGAGCAATGCTCGCTCCACATCACCGAAAAAATGCCGTGCTCGGTGAGGCTGGGCACGCGGCCGAGAATCTTGCAGGCGGTGTCGTACTCGGCCGGGCTGAGGCCCATGAGGTCTTTGGGCTTGGGCCAGGATTTCGCGCGCTTCATTTCGTCACCGCGTCGACGATCGCGTCGAACAAGGGCTTGCCGTCGGTCGAGCCGCCCAGCGCCGAAGCGGTCGCGGGATCGGTCGCGTTTTCGGGATGGGGCATGAGGCCGAGCACGGTCTTCGTGTCGTTGAACAATCCCGCGATGTTGCGCGCCGAGCCGTTGGGATTGCCCTCGGCGTTCGTCTCGCCCGACGCCGTGCAATAGCGGAAGGCGATCTGGTCGCGATCTTCCAGGCGCTTCAACGTGCCCGCGTCGGCGAAGTAGTTGCCGTCGTGATGCGCGACGGGGAACCTCACCACCTGGCCCGCCGCGTAGCGATGGGTGAACATCGTCTGGCTGCTCGCGACCTTCAGATGGACGTCGCGGCAAATGAATTTCATGCCGGCGTTCGGCAGCAACACGCCGGGCAGCAGACCGCTTTCGCACAAAATCTGAAAGCCGTTGCACACGCCGATCGTGGGCGTGCCGGCCTGGGCGCGCGCGATCACCTCGCGCATGATCGGGCTGCGCGCGGCCATCGCCCCCGAGCGCAGATAGTCGCCGTAGGAGAAACCGCCGGGCAGCACGATCAGGTCGAGCTTGGCGGGCAGCGCGCCGGTCGAATGCCAGATCAGCGCCGGGCGCTTGCCCGAGGCGCGCTCCAGCGCGTCGGCCACGTCCCCTTCGCGATTGGACCCCGGAAAGACGACGATCGCGGATTTCATTTCGGCGGCCTACTCCGCGATCTCGACGCGGTAGTTCTCGATCACGGTGTTGGCGAGCAGCTTGTCGCACATCTTCTTGGCTTCGGCCTCGGCGGCGGCCTTGGACGTGGCGGCGAGTTCGATCTCGACATAGCGCCCGACGCGGACTTCGCCCACGCCTTGGAAGCCCAGGCCCGCGAGGCCGGCCTGCACGGCCTTGCCTTGCACGTCGAGCACGCCGTTCTTGAGGGTGACGTGAATCTTCGCCTTCATGGCCGGGACCCTTATTGCATCGTGTCGGGGCCGCGCATGTCGCGCGGGCCGCTCTCGGGCAGGATGCCCAGGCGGCGGGCCACTTCCTGATAGGCTTCCTCGACCTTGCCGAGATCGCGCCGGAAGCGGTCCTTGTCCATCTTCTCGTTGGTCTTCATGTCCCACAGGCGGCAGCAATCCGGGCTGATTTCGTCGGCCAGGATGATGCGCATCTCGTCGTGCTCGTTCCAGTGACGGCCGAATTCGAGCTTGAAGTCGATGAGCTTGATGCCCACGCCCAGGAACAGGCCCGAGAGATAATCGTTGATGCGCAAGGTCAGCGCCATGATGTCGTCGAGGTCGCGCGTATCGGCCCAGCCGAAGGCGGTGATGTGCTCTTCGGAGACCATCGGATCGCCGAGCTCGTCGTTCTTGTAGCAATACTCGATGATCGAGCGCGGCAGCGAGGCGCCCTCCTGCAGGCCGAAGCGCTGGCAGAACGAGCCGGCGGCGACGTTGCGCACCACGATCTCGAGCGGGATGATCTCGACCTCGCGGCAGAGCTGCTCGCGCATGTTGAGCCGGCGGATGAAATGGGTCGGAACGCCCATCTCCTCCAGCCGCGTCATCAGGAACTCGGAGATGCGGTTGTTGAGCACGCCCTTGCCGGTGATCGTGCCCTTCTTCTTGTTGTTGAAGGCGGTCGCGTCGTCTTTGAAATACTGGATGATGGTGCCGGGCTCGGGGCCTTCGAACAGAATCTTGGCCTTGCCTTCGTAGATTTGTTTGCGGCGGGACATGCCCGAACCCCCTGGGACGGCGCGCCGCGATCGCGGCGGAGCACCCCTATAGCCCACCGGTCACGCACCCGCAATGCGGCCTTAAATCGTTGATTCAGGCGAGGGAAACGGCCGTGTAGGCGATCTTGTCCGGATGTCCCCGGCCGAAACGCCAGACCGGCGGCGTGTCGAGTCCCCGATCCCTATTGGGAAGCGCGACCAACGACGTCGACGACGTGCCGAAGCCCGAGGGCAGATCGATATTCATCATGCTTTCCTCGCCGGCGCCCGGTGCGGCCTCGCGCGCGGCCATCAGAGTTTCCCACGCCGCCCAATCGCCCGACGCCGGATCGGGGGCAGGGGCGGCGCGGAACAGGGGCAGGTAATGCGCGATGCGCGGGCTCGCGGGATCGTCCAGATCGTAGCCGGTCAGCAGCGACACGCCCGCCGGCACGGGCTTCAACTCGGGCGCGCCGTCGCCCAGCGCGCGGAGCCAAAACGCGTCGCGGTCGTCGGCGACGAGCATATTGAAGGGCCGGTAGGCGCCGGCGTCCAGATCCGCGAGCATGTCGGCGGCGTCGCGCGCGTCGGCGAAGTCGAGCGCGTCGAGAACGAGTTCGCCGCGGCTGCGCTTGCCGTGCGCGGGGCCGAGCGTGCCGCGCCGGTTGAGGATGCTCGCGACCACCCCGTGATCGTTGAGGCCGAACCACGATCCGCCGGCCAAATCGTCGCGGGGTGCTAGAATCTCGGGCCGGTCGGGCCAATGGCGGCCCGGCGCGGTCCACGGGCGGGACCGCATTTCGTCGCGATTGCCGGCCAGGATCAGCGGCCAAGCGTGGCCGGGACGACGGAGGATGGCCAAAGTACACATCGATTTCGGAGCTTCCGTCGCGATTGACCGGCCGGGCGCGCTCGCCTATCTAGCGGGGCGAGGCCCCCAGTCGAGGATACGCCCATGACCACGTTCGACGACCGCAAGAGCGCCTTCGAGAACAAGTTCAAGCACGATCAGGATCTGCAGTTCAAGGTGAACGCGCGGCGCAACAAGCTGGTCGGTCT
>JAMNXK010000195.1 GCA_023653245.1 Tagaea sp. | reverse complement strand
GCGACCGGCGCGCCACCGACCCAGGCGGGCGAGGATCAGCTGCGCGCGCTGGCCGAAGAGCGCGCGCGCGCGGTCAAGGACAGGCTGGCGGCGCGGCCCGGCGTGGACGCCGCGCGATTGTTCGAGTGCCGCCCGGTCGTCGAGACCGCCACCGAGGCGGGCCCGCGCGTCGAACTGCGCTTCTGAGCGCGATCCAAGCAAGCATCGGTTTCAAGTTCTTTGCACACGAACCGAGGGAGATGTCCGATGAAGATCGAAGGCGGTTGCCATTGCGGCGCGATCCGCTACGAGGTCGAAGGCGATTTGCTGACGCACGCGCTCTGCCATTGCACGGATTGCCGCCGGTCCGCGGGCGCGCCGATGGTCGCTTGGACCATGTACCGGGCCGAGGCGGTGCGGACGACGAAGGGAACGCCGAAAATCTACGCCTCGTCGGAACACGGCAGGCGGCATTTCTGCGCCGATTGCGGCACCGGGCTGTTCTACGCGAACGACGCGATCCTGCCCGGGATCGTCGACTTGCAGAGCGCCACCTACGACGATCCGAACCTCGTGCCGGCGCGCGCGCATGTCCAAACGGCGGAGCGCATTTCCTGGATGGCGCGGGCGCACGAGCTGCCCGAGTTCGAGCGCTATCCGCCGCCCGCCCCGTGACGCGGGGCCTACCGCCCGCGCAACTCGGTTTCGAACTCGAGCTTGGTGAAGTCGTCGATCAGCGTCTCCACGCGCAAACGCCATGGGCCCGGCAAGGCGAGGGCGGGCTCGTCGAGCGCGTAGTGCCCGGGTCCGCGCCGCGCCGGGCGCCGCCGCAAGGCCTCGACATTGCCGCCCGAGAGCTCGACCTCCAGCTCGTTCGCGTCGATCGGTTTGCCGGCGGTGTCGCTCACGCGAAGCTCCAGCCGCGTTCCGGCGCGTTCGATCGCGAGCATCCGCCCGTCGCGGAACGCGACCAGCGACAGATCGGCGCCCGGCGCGCGCGCGACCGCATGCGCCATGGTGGCGGATGGCGGCGTGTGCGCGAGCGTGGCGGCGAGCGCGAGCACGATCGAACCAAGCGCCATTTCGATCGCGAGGTAGCGCGCGAAACGCGCGGGCGCGCCCGGCTTGCGCGCGAGAATCCCGGGCACGGCGTCGTTGCGGTTCTCGGCGGCGACGAACACCAGCGCGCCCAGCGACACGGCTTTGGCGGCCAGCAGGCTCGCGAACTCGACCGAGATATCGGCGGCGTGGCCGATCGTCAGGACGAGCGCGGCCAAGGTCAGCGACACGACCGCGGCGATGCCGAAGGGCGAGAACTTGGCGCCCCACTCGGCCGCGCGCGTGGGCGCGCGACGCAGTTCGCGCAAGAGCGGCAAGAAGGCGCCGAGCCAGAAGATCGCGGCGGACACATGCAGCGCTTGCGCGCCGCCGAACAGCCAGCGCGGGCTCGCGGTGGCGGCGTGGCCGGTCAGCGCCGTTCCGGCGCCGATCGACACCAAGCCGATCCAAGGCCCGAGCCGCCCCGGCAGCGCGGCGAAGGCCAGACCGATCAAGATCGCGCGCGCGCCGTCGCCGGCCGAACTCGTCCAGCCCGCGCGCCAAGCGGATGGCGTCCACGGCGCCGCCTCGGCGAGGCGCGCGCCGGCGAAATTCACATCGGCGAGCGTGGCGAAGGCCGCCAGAGCCAAGCCGGCGTAGACCGCTCGGCCGCGCCGCGCGCCCATCAAAGCGAGAAACGCGGCACCGCCCACGCCCAGCGCCAGCGTCAGATCGCGCAGCGCGCGCGCCAGGATCGCCGCGATCCGCCACGCGTCGTCGGGTGGCACGACATCCGGTGCCGGCGGATCGGCGCCGCCGACCGAGAACGCGAGCGTTCCCGCGATCGGGTGCGTGTCGGCCGAGGCGACGCGCCAGACCACGTAGTGGCCGCCCGCGGCCAGCGCCGCCGGCAAGGGGATTTCGATCTCGGTGCCGCGTGCCACGGGGGCTAGTTCGATCGCCGCGCCCGAAGCCGTCACCAGGCGCGCCGAAACCGGCGCCACGCTCTCGTTGAAACGCAAGACGACCGCCGCCGGTGCCGCGCTCAGGCGCGCGCCATCGGCGGGATCGGTCTCGAGCAGCACCGCGTGCGCCGCGGCGCTCCCCGCCCATAGCGCGAGCACGAGGGCGAAAAGCGCCGCGCGCATCGTTTACGGCCTCGGCGTCAGCCGCAGGGAAGGCGCGGGATAGCGAAGGTCCCGCGAGGTTTGACCCGCCGCCGGCATTTCGATCCAACGTTCGACGCCGGTCTCGCACTCGGAAACGACGGGGATGTAGAGCGTCGTGTTCGGCGCGTCGGGCAGCGTGCCGCGAAACACGAACTCGTCGTAGTGCTCGTCGAGCAGACGGCCGCTCCACACGATTTCGCGCACGCCTTCGGTGATCCGCGCGCCGTGGTCGCCCGCGACGGGCTGCGCGAGCGGACCTTTGACGGTCGTCAGCGCCCAGCCGGCCTTCGGCATCGGCTTGACGTTGAGCATTCCGTCGGGGATGCGCACGCGCACGCGCAGCGTGGGCGAGCCCGCGCAGCCATGCGGCACGCGCAACACGGCTTTGTAGATGGACCCGGCGGCGGCCTGGCCCTGTTCGAGGGTGACATGCGCGCGCGCGGGTGCGACCGACGCGACGAGGACGGCCGCGCAAACGGCCATCGCGAACTTCATGGACATGGAAAGCTCCGGTTTCGAGAAAAGAAAGTAAGGTTTTCTCAAACCGGCGCGGGCGGCCCGCGCGCGGGCGGGAGGACGACGAGCGACGACGGGACGGCGAATGCGCCGGCCGCCGGATAGGACGCGGCGACCCACGCGATCGGTGCCGCGAGTTCCAGCGCGGGCGGAACCGGCCCGGCGAAAGTCGGCAGCTGGCAGAGCGGACAGGCTTGCTGGGGCGCTTGCGCCGGCGCGTGTTCGTGCTCGGCAGCGCAGATCGCGGTTTCGGCCGCCAAGAAGGCATGCGCCGCATGCGTCGCGCCCATCAGCGCCTGGGCCAGCAGGGCCAGGGCCGTCAGGTAAAGTGCGATCTCGCGCGGCCAAACCCGCCGGAAGGGATTCATAATCGAACTCTATCGCGTAACTTCGCGGAACACCAGCAGGACCGTGAGCGCGAGGCCGCACAGCAGCAGCGCGGCGCCGAGCCAGCCGAGGGGCCGGGCGAGGGGCCCCTGCATCAGCATTGCGGCGATCGTCGCGGCCACGCCGAGCACCAGCAACAACGGCCCGCCGAACTCGGCCGTGAACAGAAGACTCAAACCACGCCCCGCGCGCGCAAGCCCGCGACCGATGCGGCGTCGAGACCGAGGAGTTCGCCGAGCACTTCCTCGGTGTGCTGGCCGCACACCGGCGGCGCGTGGCGATAGCGCGGCGGCGTCTTGGACATTTTGATCGGGCTGGCGATCAGCGGCACGTCCACGCCCGACGCGTGGGGCATGTCGATGCGCATGCCGCGCGCCTTGACTTGCGGGTCTTCGAAAACCTGCCCGATATCGTTGACCGGCGAGCACGGCACGCCGGCTTTGGCGAGGCCGTCGACCCAATAGGCTTGCGGCTTTTCGCGCAGGATGGCGCCGACCAATCCGACGATCTCGGCGCGGTTGGCGATGCGCGCGGGGTTGGTCGCGAATTTCGGATCCCGGGCGAGTTCGGGCCGCCCGGCGAAATCGCAGAACTTGGCGAATTGCCCGTCATTGCCCACGGCGAGGATCACGAAGCCGCCGGCGCAGCCGAACACTTCGTAGGGCACGATGTTGGGATGCGCGTTGCCTTGGCGCACGGGCACTTTGCCCGAAACGAGGTAGTTCATGCCTTCGTTGGCGAGCCACGAAACTTGCGTGTCGAGCAGCGCCATATCGATGTGCTGGCCCTCGCCCGCGCGATCGCGATGGCGCAAGGCGGCGAGGATCGACACGGCCGCGTACATGCCGGTCATGATGTCGGCGATGCCCACGCCGACTTTGTGCGGCTGGCCGCCGGGCGTGCCCTCGGCCGGGCCGGTGACCGACATGACCCCGCCCAGGCCCTGGGCCAGCATGTCGTAGCCCGCGCGCGGCGCGTAAGGGCCGGTCTGGCCGAAGCCGGTGATCGAGCAATAGACGAGTTTGGGGAATTCCTTGGACAACGTCGCGTAGTCGAGACCGAACTTGGCGAGATCGCCGACCTTGAAATTCTCGATGAACACGTCGCATTTGGCGATCAGCTTCTTGGCGATCGCCTGGCCTTCCGGGTTGCGCAGATCGAGGCTGATCGAGCGCTTGTTCCGGTTCGCCGAGAGATAATAGGCGCTTTCGTTCGTCGGCTTGCCGTCTTTGCCGGCGACGTAAGGCGGGCCCCATTTGCGCGTGTCGTCGCCCGCGCCCGCGCGTTCGATCTTGATCACGTCGGCACCCAGATCGCCGAGCGCTTGGGTGCAGGTCGGCCCCGCGAGGATGCGGGTGAGGTCGAAGATGCGGATTCCGTCGAGGGGGAGGGCGGTCATGGCGGAGCGCACCATGCCGCCCGCCGTGGGCCCGCGCAAGCCTTACGCCGGTGCGGCGCGGCCCAGCACGAGTTGCGCCGCTTGGCCCAGGCGCGTTGGCCAGAGCCGCGTTTGCGCGAGCCCCGCAAGGCGCTCGAAATCCCTAGCGTCGCCGTCGATCGCGTCGGCGACGAGCAGGCCCGCGAGCGTGGCGAGCGCGATCCCATGGCCGCAAAAACCGAGCAGGCGATAGAGCCCGTCTTCGTGCGCGAAACGCGGCATACCGTCGCGGGTGACGTCGACCAGGCCGCTCCAGCCGCGCTCGATGCGCGCCCCGGCGAGCGCGGGGATCGCGCGGGCGAGCGCTCGGCGCAGCCAGCGCATGGCCATCGGCGGCGTCGAGCGGCCGGGCCAGCCGCCGGCGCCGAAGCGCAAGCGTCCGCCCGCCGTGCGGCGCATGTAGCGCAGCGCCAGGCTCGTATCGAACGCGGCGTGCGCGGCCCAATCCGGCAGATCGGGAAGCGGGGCGGTTTCGAGCATGAACGTGCGCACCGGCGCGGCGAGGCGGCGCGCGCGCGCGTCGAGCCGGTCGAGATCGACGTTCGTGGCGAGCACCACGCGTTCGGCCAGCACTTCGCCCGCGGGCGCCCAAACGCGCCACGCGCCATTCTCGCGCGCGAGGCCGAGGGCGGGACTCGCTTCGCGGATCTCGGCGCCGGCGGCGCGCGCGCGTGCCGCTAGCGCGTTCACGTAAGCGCCCGGGTCGAGCGAGAAAGCGCGCGTGTCGAGCGCGCCGCCATGGCCGCGCAAACCCGGAACCGCGCGCGCGAAGGCCGGCGCGTCGAGCAACTCGATCCCGGCCTCGCCGAACGCCTCGCGGCGCAAGCG
>JAMNXK010000194.1 GCA_023653245.1 Tagaea sp. | reverse complement strand
CTATGACGGCGCGGGGGCGTGCAAGCGCATCCCGCAAGCCAAGGACCCGAACCGGGCGGTGAAGTTCGGCGTGAAATCCTTCCGCGCGGCCGAACGCTACGGCTATGTCTGGGTGGCGCTCGACGAGCCCTTGTTCGACATCCCCGAATTCGAGGAGCACGACGCGCCCGGCTTTCGCACCATCCATCAATTCTACGAGCCCTGGGCGGCGGCGGGATTGCGGGTGATGGAGAACTCGTTCGACTGGGCGCATTTCTCCTTCGTGCATCGCGCGACGTTCGGCGATCAGGAACAGCCCGATCCGGCGAAGTCGCAGATCGAGGAGAAACCCTGGGGGTTCGTCGCACGCACCGTGGCCCCGGTGGTCAATCGCGGCGACGCCGCGCGCATCACCGGGGTGGCGGCCGAGCGCACCGAGCGGCATATGACCGCGAGCTGGTTCATGCCCTTCGCGCGCAAACTGCACATCGCCTATCCCTCGGGCACGCGCCATTCGATCGTGACGATCGCCACACCCATCGACGATCGCAACAGCCAGATCTGCCAATGGGTCTATCGCAACGACACCGAGGCCGAGGTGAAGGCCGAGGACGCGATCGCCTTCGACCGCAAGATCACGGGCGAGGACAAGGACATTCTGGAATCGACCGAGTGGGACGTATCGCTCGACCGCGCGTCGGGGATCGAGTTCCACATGCCCTCGGACCGGCCGGGGCTGATCATGCGCGACATGCTGAAGGCGCTGCTCGCGCAACACGGCGAGAGCGAGATCCGCGCCACGGGCCCGGTCGCCGGCGCGCGCGGCGGAGTGACGCCAAGAAATGGGCCTCATGGTGAGCTTGTCGAACCATGAGGCCAAGCACGCCGACGGCGCCACAACGCGCGGCGGAGAAGGGCCTCAGACCGCGATCTTGGAGACCGTGTCGCCGGCGGCGAAGGCGCGGAAATAGCCAAGTACCAGTTCCTTGGTGAGGAAGCGCCCGGTCTCTTCCACGTCCTCCCGCTGTACGATCGGAAAGGCTTCAAGAACGTAAGCGGCGTCGTCTTCCGAGACGCCGTAGAGATGGAAATAGAGCGCATCGAGCCGTGCGCGCGAATGCCGTCTCGCTTCAGGGTCCCACGGGTAGGGCGTTCCCTCATAGCCCATGTCGCGCGCGAAGGGCGCCATGTCGGTCGAAACGTAGGTGAGCTTCAGTACTTCCGCCTTTATCAGATCGGACGCGGCCTTCTTTCCGAACTTGCGGGCGTAGGAGTCGGGGGCGATTACCGGTAATTGCTCGGCGATATACAAATTCATAGAGGTGCCATGCATTTTCACGCGAGTTATAAAATCAAACACTATTGAGTTGAAGTTCGCGCATAGCAGTGAAGCGAACACCCTGTATGACCCGAATGTAGTATCGCTGGACTTGAAGCTACTGGGCATCAATAGCGGCAGCTTGTTGCCGCAGGGTGATCTTGGAACGATCGCGCTGATAAAGGTTCGAGCGTTTGTAGGATTCGTAATGTCTCTAAATGCCAACGCCCAAGCAAGGTCTCGCGGCCAGCTCACCTCTTTCTCGGACACCCAATACTGCGGCGTTGGTACGAAACTCGGGTCAGTTTTTTCTTTGTCAGTCGACCTGTCGCTTGCAGCCGGATTATGCAAATTATCGGGCTTCTCCTCGACGCTGGAGAAGCGATGATCGAATTGATGGATCGAACGCCCGACCATCAACGGCAAGTACTCTTCCGCTCCCTTGCGATACCGCGCGCCTGCGACCTTGTAGCACCCCATCTTGTCTAACTCGGCGGCCGTCCGGAACAGGCCTGAATCGTTGGTCATGTGGAACATCGACGAGTACTCGACGGGATAGAGCGATCGGGCCTCGCCGGCGCTGCGGTCCACCAGAACGGGGACGCGGCGATAGATTTCAGTCGTGAGTTTGGCGTCGCGCCGCGTCCGGAACACCGGCGCCGTCCCCGTATTCGGATTCACCGTCCGGAAATCGGCCGGCGCAAGGGGGAAGCAGCGCTCCGGGTCCTTGAGGTCGGCTATGGCGTTCAAGTAAAAGCCGCATAGGGTTTGCGGAAACTTTCGCGCCAATCCGCCCGCGACGAACGCCACGAACTTGAACCGTGAATCCACGTCCGGGAAAAACGACTCGTCCTCGGGCCGCCGATTTTCGAAATCGAATAGGGCCGCCAGCCTCCCCGACGTCGAAATCGAGCGGAAGAACGGCGCCGAGGATTTATCCGAGGCGATGCCCGAGGGGACCAACAATCCCTCGATCCCCTCCGGCTTCAACAATGCGAGCGCGCGTTCGACGAACAACGGATAGAGATTGAGATCGCCGCCTGACAGCAGCGGATACAGCCCACAACCGCGCGCGACCGTCACAGCCGCCTCCGCACGAGTCTTGGCCCGGGTGTAGTCCGCCCAAAGCGGATCGCCAGATTTCTCCAACGCCGCGATCATCTTCTTGCGGTCAGCCGCCTTCTGCGCGAGGGCGATTTCGGGCCGCCTGGCGGCGAACCACTCGACCTCCTGCAATTTCATCCGGTCCCAGGGCGGGTTGCCGATCACGGCATCGAATCCGCCGGTGGGCTCCACGCTCTCCCACTGGTCCCACACGCCGGGAAAGGCGACCTGCCAATGCAGGAAGCGCTCCTCGGCGACCAGCACGCGCGCGTCGGCAAGTAGCGCCAAAAAAGCGCGAAAGACCTCGGTCCCATCAACCGACTTCTTTGTCTTGCTCGTTGGCCGGACTGCACCATGGAACTCCACAAGCGCCTCGGGTTTACGTTCCGGCGGGGCGGTAGGCTCGATCTCTCCCGTTGCGATCAAGATGGGATCGCCGAAGATGCCGCCATAAAAGGCGTCGATCGCTTGGCGCGATGCCATGTCCTGTCGATCGAGCCAGCGCAGCGCATGGACGAAGGACAAGAACGAAGCGAGCGGCCGGGTGCGCGTTTCGATCTCGGCGAAGATCGATGCCGATTGCCGGACTTCGGCCAGATCGGCGTCAGTCAGACGCTCGATCTCGGTCATGCTTTGCGCCGAATCCTTGGCGCGTCGCAATGGATGCAGAAGGAACATGGCCTTGCGTTTGGCGAGTTCGTCTTCGACCGGTCGCACCAATTCGCCGAACAGGCTGTTGCCGCAGCGCAGATGATGGTCGAGGAACGAGAGCGGTGCCCCCACCGTGAAGGTGTGCAGCCACAGCGCGACCTTGGCGAGTTCCACCGCCATCGGATTGCGATCCACGCCGTAGACGCAGCGCTTGAGGATCATCCGCCGCACCAGAAGCCGGTCTTCGAGCTGCGAATCGGCGACCGCCCAGCCGCCTTCCTTCGCTTGCTTGCGGATGTTCTCGCGGATGGCGGCCAAGGCCGCGACCAAGGGCGACGTATAGGGCGCGTCTTCCTCCGCCCAGGCGACCGCCGCGCGCGCGTCGGCCATCGCGACCAGCACGCGGTCGGCGAGATAGTCGACCAGCGACACCAGGAAATGCCCCGACCCCATCGCGGGATCGCAAATCTTGAGCTCCAGGATGCCCATCGCTGGGTCGAGCGCGGTCAGTTCCTTGAGCCGCTCGCGTATCGGCCGACGATCCTTGGCGAGCTTCGCGGCGGCAGCCTTGAAGGCGGCCAGGCGCTCTTCGATGAGCGGCCCGACGGCGCGGTCCACGATCAAGCCGACGAGTTCGTCGGGCGTGTAGTAGCTGCCGCTGCCTTTGCGCGCGAACACGTTGGGTACGACTTCGATGATGCCGTCGCGCAAGGCGACGTCGTATTCGAGCAGCCGCTCGTAGATCGAGCCCAGCTGTTGGACGGAAAGATCGCGGTAGTTGATCGACAGGCGCCGCCCGTCCGCCGCGATCCGGGACAGCGCATCGAGCACTTTGGCGAACACGGCGTCGGACACGGCGGCGCGGTCGAGCAGCGGCGCCTCCGCCGGATCGAACAGGCCGCCGTTGTAGGGCGGCACTTCCAGCGAGGCATCGCCCTTGTCGATGGCCTTGAATAGATCTTTGACGCTCGCGTAATAGCGACTCTGACGGTCGGAGAAGGTGTCGCCGTCGTCGATACGCTTTGCGACGCCGTCGCGCAGTTTGCGCAGCGCGTAGTCGTCGTATTTTCGGCTGCGCACCGGCAGCAGGTTCCGGTCTTCGGCGTAGAGCACGAACAAGAGCCGGTAGAGCAAGATCAGCGCCGAGTTTCGCAACTCGTCGAAATAGGCGGGCGGCGCGGGGTCGGGGCGGGCCGGATCGCCGGCCGCCAATCCACGGACCAATTCGCGGAACACCGAGCCAAACACAAGTTCGGATAGGTTCTGCGCGACTTGGGCTTCCCAGCGCTTCCCCTCCGCGATCGCGCGCGCGTGGAAGGGCTTGCCGGAATCGCCTGCAAGGAACGCCGCGCGGCGGAACAGCACGTAAAAGACCTTGAGCCAATGCGCGTGCTCGCTCTGCGGCGGCGCGAACAGGTCGGGCTCGGCGCCGGGCACACCCAGCAAAAGGGCGAGATCGATTTCGACGAAATCCTCGGCGCGAGACCGCGCGCGCTGCCAATAGAGCCTCCAATGGCGGCCATTGGTCAGCATCCCCCACAGGACCTTGCCGTCCGACGCGACGTCGGCACCGTTCAGGTAGCGGAGAATCTGAGTGGACGGGACCTCGTCTCGTTTGCCCTTCGTCGAAGGCTGGCGGTCCAGCGGCACGCCCCAGGCCTTGTTCTCCGCGATCGCTATGCCGTGGCGATAGCGCGCGGCGTCGGTGGCCGCATTCTTGGCTTCGGCGCGCGCCTTCGCATCGGGGAAAAGCAGCAAGTCGGGGACGTTCGCGCGACCCTTCGCCTCGGTCGAGCTTTGCGCGATCCAGCATTCGCGAGGCCAGTCGAGGGCGGCGAGAACCGGATAGATGATGTCGTCTTCGGTTTGGGTCTCGTTGAGCTTGCTCGCCGGCTTCAAGCCGTAAAACACTTTCCGGCAGGCCGTACGGAACGCATCGAACTCGCCGTCCGACACGGCGGTCCAATCGGAGTCTTCAACGATTCCCCGCCGCAGATAGTCTTGGGTGAATAGCCCGCCGAGACTCAATTGATGGTCCCTTCACGTCGCATCGCGCCGCGCTACCGTGGCACGATCGATCGATGGAACTCAACCTCGGAAACGTTTCGCGATAGCGCAAAGAAAAAGCGCGGGGACGGCGACGCGTCCCCGCGCTTCGCTTCCCGCCGAAGCGGGGAAGAAAGCCTTAGACGGCTTCCTTGAGATCCTTGGCGGCGCGGAACGCGACCTTCTTCGACGCCTTGATCTTGATCGCTTCGCCCGTCGCCGGGTTGCGGCCCATGCGCGCGGGGCGCTTGCGGACCTGG
>JAMNXK010000193.1 GCA_023653245.1 Tagaea sp. | reverse complement strand
GACGCCGAAAACGGCCCGGTCGAGCATCCCGAGGTCAAGCGCATGTTCGGCAAATACGGCGACGGCCAGTACCGGCCCAAGCCGGACGTCTTCGCCGGCGGGCTGCACTGAGCCGCACCTACGCCCCCACGTAATGCGTCGCCCAGGGCCCGCGCGCCACGCCGAAAATCAGCGTGTCGATTTCGGCCCCATCGAAATGCCGCGCGTTCGCCGGCACGCTCAGAAAACTTCCGGCCGGATAGACGCCGAGCTTGGCGCGGTCGAACGCCTCGCCATAACCAAGCCGCAGCGCGCCCGACGCGACGAACACGCGCGAATCTTGGGTGTGCCAGTGCGGCTTGTCCCACATCCCGGCGGGCAGAAAGAAGGCGTAGCTGAAAGCCCCCGCCATCTTGTCGCCATCGAGCAAAGCGTATTTGGAGCCGTCGGCGGCGATCTCCTGCCAGGGGATCGTGTCCGGCGTCCACGCGCCGGGGAGGATCGAAGGATCGGTCATGGCGCGGGTCTAGCGCGCGGCGCGCAGGCGCGCATTCCGAATCTTGCGGCGCGCCGCGAATGGCTGAATCGCAAGCGCGATCAAACCGGTTCGAGCATGTTCGCGCCATGACCGACGCCCGCGCCGCCGACCACGCCAAACGCATCGAACGCGCCATCGCATTCATCGATTCGCGGCTCGACGGCGACATCCGCCTCGACGATCTCGCCGCGGCGGCCTGCCTGTCGCCCTTCCACTTCCACCGCCTTTACCGCATGGCGACCGGCGAGACTCCCGCCGACACGCTGCGCCGCCGGCGCCTGCAACGCGCGGCCGGCGAGCTGTCACTGGGCAAGATGCCGATCGCCAAAATCGCCCGACGCGCCGGCTATGGCAGCCTCGCGGCCTTCGGCCGCGCCTTCGCCGCCGCGTTCGGCGTGCCGCCCGCCGCCTATCGCAAACGCGGGCACCCGACTTCGCCCGTCTCGCCCAACCCGAACGCCGAGGAGCATTCCATGTATGCCGTCGAAATCCGCGACTTGCCCGCCCATCGCGTGGCCGGAATCCGCCATAACGGCCCCTATCAGGAAATCGCCGGCACGTTCGAACGCTTGATGGTGCGGGCGGGGGCGCTGGGCCTGATGGGGCCCGAAACCTTGACCGCCGGCGTCTACTACGACGATCCCGGCACGGTCCCCGCCAAGGATCTGCGTTCGGACGCGTGCATCGTGGTGCCCGGCGGTTTCGCCGGCACGGATGATTTGCGCGTGTTCGATCTGGCGGCCGGCCGCCACGCGGTGTTGCGCTTCCAGGGCCCCTATGCCGAGCTCGAGAAGCCCTATAACTGGCTCTATCGCGATTGGCTGCCGCGCAGCGGCGAGATCGCCGCCGACCGCCCGCCCTTCGAGTTCTATCTCAACGATTGCCGCGCGCTGCCGCCGACCGAATGGCTCACCGACATCTGCCTGCCGCTGGCGGCGAAGTGAGCGCTGGGCCCCGGCGCGGGCGCGCTACCGCACGCTGGCCATGTAGCCCTTGATCTCGCCGTCGAGCTTGCCCGAGTAGTCGTTGATCTTCTCGGCGACCTCGCGCACGCTTTGCGCGGACGCGCCGGTCTCGCGCGAGGCTTCCGATACGCCGGTGATCGCGCGCGCGACCTCCGCCGTCGCGGCGCGCTGCTCTTTGACCGCCGCGGCGATCTGCGCGAACACGACCGACAGCTCCGAGATCGTCTTGCCGATCAAGCCGATCGCGTCGACCGTCTGCTTGACCACGCCCTGGACCTCGCCGATCTGGGTCTTGATCTCGGTCGTGGCGGTGGCGGTCTGTTGCGACAGCCCCTTCACCTCCGAAGCCACGACCGCGAAGCCCTTGCCCGCTTCGCCGGCGCGCGCGGCCTCGATGGTGGCGTTGAGCGCGAGGAGATTGGTCTTGGCGGCGATGCTTTCGATCGCCTCGGTGACCGAGCCGATCTTGCCCGCGGCTTCGGTTAGCGTGGCGACCAGCTTGTTGGCCTGGGCGGCTTCCTGGTCGGCCTTCTGCGACATGGTCGAGACGGCGGCGATGCGGCTGGCGATCTCGCCGATCGAGGCGGTCATCTCCTCGGCGGCGGCAGAGACCGAGCCCGCCATGTTCTCCGCGCGCGTGGCGACGTCGAGCATCGCGCGCGCCGAGCCGTCCATGCTCTCCGCCGTCGAGGACATCTGCTTGACGACGCCGGTGACCGATTCGGCCATGCGCACGCCGTCGGTGACGATCGACCAGCTGACCATCGGCCCGAGATAGGCGCCCTTGTCGTCGCGGATCGCCGAGACGCGCAAGTTCAGCGTCTCCGGGCCGACCTTGATATTGGCGACGTGCGGCAGGCGCGCGCCGTCCGCCAGCATGCCGCGCTGGTGCGACGGGTTCTTGTGGAACACGTCGATCGACGTGCCGATCAGGTTCTCGGCGCGCACGGGGATGTATTGCTGGACCTTGCGCAGCGTTTCCAGGCTGGTCTTGTTGGCGTAGTCGATCTTGAAGTCGACCGGGTCGCAGGTCATCACGTTGATCGGCATGTTGTCGATCATCTGCAGCAGGCGCGCGGTCTCCTTCTCCTTGCGCACCAGATCGGTCGCCACCGACCAGGCGAGCATCGCGCGCTTGTAGACGCCGGCGGAATCGCGCACCGCTTCGATATGCAGATCGAGCGTCTCCGTGCCCAGCGTGATGCGCGCCTTGTGGGGCAGGTTCTTCGGGTCGGACAGCAGCCGGCGCTGGTGCTCGGGCTTGGCGTGAAACACGTCGATCGACGTGCCGACGATCCTGTCCGGGTCGATCTTGAGCAAGTGCCGGATCGAGCGCAGCAGCGCCACCGATCTGGCGTTGGCGTAGTCGATCTTGAAGGTCGCGATATCGACCGTCATCAGCGCGATCGGCGCCGTCTCGAGCAGCGTCTTGGCTTGCGTGCCGGCCTCGTCCTGGCCGCCGAACAACTTCCCCAGCATACGCGATCCCCTTCCAAGCGTTGGCGCTCCGCCCCCCCGGCGAAGCGCGAATACGGATGTACGCCGGCGATTCCGGCGCGCCGGACGACCGGCGGCGGTACGTTAGCACCGCCCCCGCCCCGACCAGAAGAAATTTTGCGGTACCGTCCTTTGAACAAGCCGAGACCGTCCAATAGGGGACCGGTTCGCCACCGCCCCTCGATGCCCTTCGACTCCGTCCTCGCCGAACCGGATCGACGATCACGAGGAAATGCGGACCGCCTACCGAACGGTCGACCGAACGCGCGCTTCCTCGTGCCGGCGCGACCGAGGGCTCAAGGACCGCGCAAGCCCGCGAGCGCTTCGTCGATCGTGGCCGCGTAGGCGACGGAAGGTGCCGCGATCCCGTGCGCGTGGAGATCGCGCCGGACGGCCGGCGAGGCGCCCGACAGCACGAGCTTCACCCCGCGCCGCGCCGCTTGGCGCGCCAGCTCTTCGATCGTGTGCGCGGCCGTGGCGTCCACGAACGGCACCGTTTCGAAATCGATCACCAGCGCGCGATGCGTGTCGGCGATGCGCTCGAGCACCGATCCGATCGACGCCGCCGCCCCGAAGAAGAACGCGCCCACGATCCGGTAAACCACCACGTCGGGATCGTTGGCGGTGCGCCCGTCATAGGGACGGCGCGCGCCCGCGGCGCCATCCGCCCGGTCTTCGGCGACGAAGGGCGTGGCCGCCTCCACCGCCGTCGTCTTGGACATGCGGTGGATGAACAGCGCGGAGCCGAGCGCGAAGCCGACCACGATCGCCTCGATCAGATCGCGGAACACGGTCAGCAGAAACGTGGCCATAAGGACGCACGCGTCGCCGGGCGAGGCGCGCAACAGCATGGCGAAAGCGCGCTTCTCGACCATGTGCCAGGCGATCAAGGCGAGCACGCCCGCCAGGCAAGCGAGCGGGATATGCGACGCCAGCGGTGCCGCCACGAGCACGAAGACCAGCAGGAAGACCGCGTGCAGCATGCCGGCGATCGGTCCGTGCGCGCCGGCGCGCACGTTGGTCGCGGTGCGCGCGACCGTGCCGGTGACGCTGATCCCGCCGAACAGGGCGCTGGCCAGATTGGCGAAGCCTTGGCCGACGAGTTCGCAATTCGAGCGATGACGGCGGCCCGTCATGCCGTCGGCCACCACGGCCGAAAGCAGCGATTCGATGGCGCCCAGCAGCGCGAAGGCCAGCGCATTGGGCAGCACGGCGAGCACCTTCGCCCAGGCGAAATCCGGCAATTCGGGCATCGGCAGCGTCGAGGGAATCCCGCCGAAGCGCGAGCCGATCGTCTCGACGCGCAAATCGAACGCCGCCGTGGCCAGAGAGGCCAGCGCCACCGCGATCAACAAACCCGGCCAATGCGGCCGGACGCGCCGGCACGTCTCGGCCGCGACGATCGTCAGCAGCGCCAGCGCGATCGTGACCGCGTCGAAGGTCGGGAACGCGTCCCATAGGACCGGCAGTTTCTCCAGGATCGGCGCGGGCTCGCGGCCGGGCAGGACCAACCCGAGAAGATCTTTGATCTGGCTGGCGAAGATGATGACCGCGATTCCGGCCGTGAACCCGACCGTCACCGGATAGGGGATGAACTTGACGTAGGTGCCCAGGCGCAACAGGCCGGCGGCGATCAACATCAGCCCGGACAGGAACACCGCCAGGACCGTGCCCGCCATGCCGTGCTGGAGGATCGTCGCCGCGACCAGCACGATGAAGGCGCCCGCCGGCCCCCCGATCTGGAAGCGGCTGCCGCCGAGCGCGGAGACCACGAACCCGCCGAATACCGCAGTGTAGAGCCCTTGCGCGGGCGAGGCGCCCGAAGCGATGGCGATCGCCATCGACAGCGGCAGGGCCACGATCGCCACCGTCAGCCCGGCACCCGCGTCGGCGCGGAACTGCGCGAGGCCGTAGCCTTCGCGCAGGATCGTCACCAGCTTTGGCGTGTAGAGATCGACGAAACCCGGCGTGCGCACGATCCGATTCCCCCCGGGATCGAGCTTAGCGTCCCATCACGAGTTTGGGCAGCCAGGTCGTCAGCGGCGGCCACAGCGTGGCCAGCAGCAGGACCGCCAGCAGCGGCACCAGCCACGGCACGATCGCGCGCGACATCGCGGCGAAGGAAATCCCCGCGATTCTCGAGGTCACGAACAGCACCACGCCGACCGGCGGGGTGATCGTGCCGATCATGAGGTTCAACACGAAAATCAGGCCGAATTGGATCGGATCGATGCCGAACTGTGCTGCCGCCGGCGTCAGGATCGGGATCAGGATCAGCATGGCGGCCAGCGCCTCCATGAAACATCCCACGACCAGCAGCAGCAGATTGACCGCCAGCAGGAACATCAGCGGATCGCCGACCAGGGCGACGATCTGCGGGCCCACGGTCTGGGG
>JAMNXK010000192.1 GCA_023653245.1 Tagaea sp. | reverse complement strand
TCGGCGTGCTCGAAATTATGGGCGGAGTATTCGATCTCCGCGCGCTTGAATACGTCGCCGTATTTCACGCCCGCGTCGTTGAAGCGCAGGTCGTAAACGTTCTCCACACCTTGCAGATACATGCACAGGCGTTCGAGCCCGTAGGTGAGCTCGACGGCGACCGGATCGCATTCGATCCCGCCGACCTGCTGGAAATAGGTGTACTGAGTGACTTCCATCCCGTCGCACCAGACTTCCCAGCCGAGACCCCACGCACCCAGCGTCGGGCTCTCCCAATCGTCTTCGACGAAGCGGATATCGTGCTGGCGCGAGTCGAGCCCGATCGCCGCCAAGCTGCCGAGATAGAGATCCTGGCTGTCGGCGGGCGAGGGCTTCAGAATCACTTGGTATTGGTAGTAATGCTGCAGCCGGTTCGGGTTCTCGCCGTAGCGCCCGTCCGACGGCCGGCGCGAGGGCTGCACATAGGCGGCCTTCCACGGGTCGGGGCCGAGGGCGCGCAAAGTCGTGGCCGGATGGAAGGTCCCGGCACCCACCTCCATGTCATAGGGCTGCAAGATCACGCAGCCTTGCGCCGACCAATAGGCGTGCAGTTTGAGGATCAGGTCCTGGAAGCTCAGGCCGGTTCGGGACATGGCGCTCGCGGCGAATCGGGTTTTTGGCCGGTATGTGGCGGCGCAACATATATCCAGCGCTGTCCTGAGGGGCAACGCCCGAATGCGTGGCTAGCCGTTCGAATGCGGGCGCGGGCAGCCGCGCACGCCGCACCACGGCGCCTTGGCCGGCACCCAGATCGAGCAATTCGAACACCATTGCACGTCGAAGCCCTTCAGCCAGTCGGGCTTCTCCGGCACGCCGGCATCGTTGCGCGATTCGATCCGCACCATCGTGAACAGATAGGCCGTGATCACCGCCGCCACCGCGAACGGCCAAATCTCGTTCGATGCCCACTCCCAAAGATCCATGCGGGCAGTCTAGCATTCCCGGCAATCAGGGATTCTACTGTCCCACCTTGACAATTTACCTCGAACAATCCAAAAATCGCCCATGGACCAAATCGACCGCAAAATCCTCGACCATCTTCAATATAACGGGCGCGATTCTTACGCCCAAATCGGCGAAAAGGTCGGATTATCCGTTTCGGCGATCAACGACCGGATCAAGAAACTGCGCGCGACCGGCGCGGTCCGCCATTGGTCGGCGGTGATCGATCCGTCGCTGGCGGGGCGGAATCTATTGGCCTTCGTGTCGGTCCAGCTCGAACGCCCCGAGCACGACAAACCCTTCGTCGAGCGCGTCGCCGGGATCGACGACGTGCAGGAATGCCATCACGTGACCGGCGACTGGTCCTACATCCTGAAGGTCCGGGTGCGCGACACGGCCGCGCTGGAGCGGCTGATCGTCGACAAGCTCAAGACCGTTCCGGGCGTCGTGCGCAGTCAAACGGTGATCGCCCTGTCCTCGGCCAAAGAGACGCATGCACTGACTTGCGCGATTTGACGCCCGAATCGTCCGGCCAATTCCGAAAAACGAGACCTGTTTATCCGGAGAAACCGGCAATTCTTACTGAAGTTCCATTTTGACCGCCTCGAACTTTCCGCCGATCTTTCGGGGCATGGAGTCGACGTTTATCCTCTTCGCCAAGGGCCTTGTCCTGGGCGTGACCATCGCCGCCCCGGTGGGGCCGATCGGCGTTCTTTGCATCCGGCGGACGCTGCAGCACGGCTTCGCGGCGGGCGTTGCGGGCGGGCTGGGGACGGCTTTGGCCGACGCGCTCTACGCGCTGTTGGCGGCGTTCGGTTTCGCGGCGGTCTTGTCGGGCTGGATCGAGGGCAATGACTGGGTCCGGCTGGCGGGCGCCGTCATGCTGCTGTTCCTCGCCTGGCAGGCCTGGAACACCGCCCCCGATCCGCAAGCGGCCGCCGTCGACTCCAAGACCTTGGGCGGGACCTTCGCCGCGACCTTCGCGCTGACGATCGCCAATCCGGCGACGATTCTGACGTTCCTGGCGGTATTCGCGGCGTTCGAGATCGACCGTGCCGATCCCGGCGGCGCGGCCTGGCTGGTCGGCGGCGTGTTCCTGGGCTCGCTCGGCTGGTGGATCGTGCTGGCGGGTGCGGTCAGCGCGTTGCGCGCGCGCATCGACACGCGCATCGCGCGCGCGATCAACCGCGTGGCAGCACTCGTCCTCGCCGTCTTCGCCTTCCTGATCGCCGGCCAAGTGATCTAGTCTGCGCTTCATGACCGACCGACTCGTGATCCGCCGGCCCGACGACTGGCACGCCCATTTCCGCGACGGTGCCATGCTCGCCGCCGTCGCGCCCCTGACCGCGCGGCAATTCGCGCGCGCGATCGTCATGCCCAATCTCGTGCCGCCGGTGACGACGGTGGCCGCCGCGTCGGCGTATCGCGAGCGGATCCGCAACGCGGCCGGGCCGGGCTTCGAGCCCTTGATGACCGTGTATCTCACCGACGGGCTCGATCCGGACGCGGTCGAGCGCGGTCACGCCGAGGGCGTGTGGGTGGCGGCCAAGCTCTATCCCGCCCACGCCACCACCAATTCGGCGCACGGCGTGACCGACATCGCCAAGATCGCGCGCGTGCTCGATCGCATGCGGAAGATCGGCATGCCCCTGCTCGTGCATGGCGAGGTCACCCACAAGCACGTGGATATCTTCGACCGCGAGAAGGTCTTCATCGACGAGGTGCTGGCACCCGCGCGCGCGCGCCATCCCGGCCTCAAGATCGTGTTCGAGCACATCACCACGCGGGAAGCGGCCGAGTACGTCGCGTCCGCGTCCGCCGATCTCGCCGCGACGATCACGCCCCATCATCTGCATATCGACCGCAACGCGATTTTCGAGGGCGGCGTGCGGCCGCATCTCTATTGCCTGCCGATCGCCAAGCGCGCCCATCACCGCACGGCGCTGCGCAAGGCCGCGACCTCGGGCGACGCCCGGTTTTTTCTCGGCACGGACACCGCGCCGCATACGGTGGAAACCAAGGAAGCGGCGTGCGGCTGTGCCGGCATCTTCAACGCGCCGGCGGCGCTGGAGGCCTATCTCCAGGTCTTCGACGAGGAGAACGCGCTCGACAAGTTCGAGGCTTTCGCGAGCCTGAACGGCCCCGCGTTCTACGGGCTTCCCGTCAACGAAACCCGCGTGGCGCTGAGCCGCGCGCCCCACGCGCTGGCCGAAGCCACCCAGGCGGCCGGCACGCGCGTGGTGAATTTCCTCGGCGGCCGGACCTTGCCCTGGCGCTACGACGGGCCGGTCTGAGTCACTCGATGCGGAAGGGCCGCTGGCGGACGGTCTTGCCGATTTCCTCGGCGATGGCGCGCGCCATGGCGGCGTAGGCGGCCTGCTCGTCGCCGGGCGTGCCGAGCAGCGAGGCGTTGCCCTGCCACAGCCGGCCGCCGCGCGCATCCTCGAGCGTGGCGATCAGCGTGTAGCGCACCGAGGCGGTGGCGCCGTCGGCGCGGCGCGGGCCGCCGGCCAGACTGTCCTCGCTGTTCGAGAAAAGATTGAGACGCACGCGCGCGTCGTCGCGGCTGGCTTCGACGATCCCGAGCGTTCCCGAAGGCCCCGGCCTGCCGACTTGGGCGATCTCGGTCGTGAAACTCATGGCGAGCGGCGCGTTGGCGCGGTCGATCTTGCGCCCGGCGCGTTCGAGCGCGCGCTCGAAGGCCTGGGCCAAGCGCCGGTTCTCGCGCGAATCGTCGAGCGGGGCGACCTTGATGGCACCCTCCGCCGGCACTTCGCGATAGAGGAAGGCGTTCAACCGGCCCGGCGCCGGCGGATCGGCCGGCGTCTGGGCTTGCGCGGGAAAGGCGAGGGCCAGCGCGAACGCGGCCGCGAGGATGTATCGGCGCATCGTTTCCTTCAGGGGCGCGCTTCGACGGCCGCATGGCGCGCCCGCTTGGGCCGCGGCGCGCAATAGAGCCGGTGCAGGGTGTGGATGATCGCGGTCGCTTCGGCACCCGCCAGGCGATAGACGATGGTTTGCGCGGCGCGACGCGTATCGACCAGCCGGTCGCGCCGGAGCCGGGCGAGGTGCTGGGACAGCGCCGATTGCGACAGTCCGATCAGCGCTTCGAGTTCGCCCACCGATTTCTCGCCCATCGCCAGATGGCACAAAATCAGCAGCCGCCGCTCGTTGGCCATGGCCTTGAGCAGCGCCGCGGCGCCGCGGGCGTTGGCTTTCAGGTCTTCGGCGTCCAGGCGCATCGGGCTCCGGGCTTCTCGTCCATTCGATTCCACTAATATAGCGCGGGGTCGACGAAGCGGGAAGCGGCGCGGGGTCCCATAAAGAACGTCATTCTCGGGCGAGCGCAGCGAGACCCGAGAATCTCGAAAACAATGGGCCGCGCCTTCGGCGCGACGTTTCGTGGGCGAGGTCCCCGGGTCAAGCCCGAGGACGACGGTATGTTCATGGGGCGGGGGTTCCAAACCGCGCGGGCGAGAGCGCCGCCGGATCGACGCCGTGGCGCGCGAGATGGGCCGGCAAATCCCGGTCGAGGACCAAAGCCGCGCAGAGTTCGCCCAAAGCCGGGCTGGTCATGATCCCGTAGCCGCCGGGGGCGGCGAGCCACATGAACGACGGCTCGGCCGGATCGCGCCCCACCACCGGGCGGCGATCGGCGACGAAGCTGCGCAAGCCCGCCCATTTGCGCTTGATGCGGCCGATGCGCAAACTCGTCGCTTCCTCGATGCGCGCGGCGCACTCGGCGATGTCGATCTCCTCGGGCTGCGCGTCGCAAGGCGGGGAGGGCGTCTCGTCGGCGGGCGAGGCGAGGACGAGCCCCGCCTCGGGCTTGAAGTAGAAGTCTTCGTCGATCTCGCACACGAAGTTCCAGTCGCGCGGATCGACGGGCGCTTCGAACACGAAGGCGGTGCGCCGCTTGGGCGACACGCCGACCGTCGCCACGCCGGCCGACGCCGCGACCTCGTCGGCCCAGGCGCCAGCGGCGTTCACGAGCGTCAACGCTTCGAACCGTCCCGCCGGCGTGTCGATGCGCCATGCCCCGTCCGCGCGATCCAGCCGCGTGGCTTGCGCGTCGCACGCGAGCGCGCCGCCCGACGCTTTGAAGCCGCGCAGATATCCTTGATGGATCGCGGCCACGTCCATGTCTTGGGCTTCGTCGTTGAGCAGCGCGCGGTCGAGCCAATCCGGGTTCAGCACGGGGCAGCGCGCCATCGCTTCGGCGCGGGAGATTTCGCGCACCGTGCCGGGCAGCGCGTCGGCCAGCGCTTGGTCCATCTCGGCCGCGTGCGCGCGCGCGGCGACGAACATCGTGCCGCGCGGGGCGAGAAGCGGCGCTTGGGCGAAGCCTTCGGGCGGTTTTTCGAAGAAGTCGCCCGACGCTTGGGTCAGGCGCCGGAT
>JAMNXK010000191.1 GCA_023653245.1 Tagaea sp. | reverse complement strand
GGCATGATCGCGTCCTTCGGAAGCGGGGCGGCGGCTCCGGCGTAGCAGGGCGCCGCCGCTCTTGTCTATAATGGCCGGATCATGATTCGCATCCTGCTGCCGGTCCTGCTGCTCTTGGCGCCCGCGCCGATCCTCGCTCAGGCGTCGCGCGAGAACCTGCCGATTCCGCGTTTCGTCTCGCTGCGCTCGGAGGAGGTGAATCTGCGCACCGGCCCGGGCGTGCGCTATCCGGTCGAATGGGTGTTCGTGCGCCGCCAGATGCCGGTCGAGATCCTCCAGGAATTCGAGAATTGGCGGCGCGTGCGCGACCGCGAGGGCACCGAAGGCTGGGTGCATCAATCCATGCTCGCCGGGCGGCGGACGGGCGTGGTGCTGGGCGAGGCGGGGCGCGCGCTCGACCTCAAGCGACGGCCGGAAGACGGCGCGCCGGCGCTGGCGCGCGTCGAGCCCGGCGTGATCGCCACGCTGATCGAATGCGCCGGGCCCTGGTGCCGCGTCGAAGCCGGCGGCTTTCGCGGCTGGCTGCCGCGCGCCGGAATTTGGGGCGTCTATGCGCAGGAGACGCTCAAGTGAAAGGCGGGGGAAAGTGATCGGTCGGCGCGGATTCGTCGTGTCGAGCGCGGCTTTGGCGTTGGGCGCGTGCGCAAGCATGCGCCTGGAACCGCTCGACGTGCGGCTGGTCGATCTTGCGATGGCCGAAGGCGGCGGGCTGCTCGAACAACGCCTCGCTTTGACGCTGGCTTTGTCGAACCCCAACCCGAGCGACGTGACGCTCACCGGCTTGCGCGTCGCACTCGACGTCAACGGCGAATCGCTGGCGCGCGGCCAGTCGGGCGAAAGCGTGACCATCCCGCGTTTGGGCGAAGCGCGCGCGATCGTGATCGCCGCGATCTCGGTGTTCGATTTGATTCCCGGCGTGCTGGCGATGAGCCAGCGCGAGGGCCTGGCCTATCGCCTGTCGGGCACCGCGTTCCTCGGCGGCTTGGGCGGCGGCTCGCTGCCCTTCGCCCGCGAGGGGCGGCTGATCAAGGGGGCGTAGGGGCGCCAAAAATCGCCGGGCCTTCGGCCCGACTTTTCTTCCCGAGGTCCTCGGGTCAAGCCCGAGGACGACGGTTTTCTCGTCACCTCCGGCGCACCAAGTGCGGCCCGAGGATCTCGTCGAAGAATGGAACGCCGCAGGCGCGGCGAAGCCGGTCCGCGCCAGCAAGGGTCCGAATCGCGCGCTCGCCTGGTTATAGTCTAGATGTATTTCTGAATCTATTGTATCCTTGGCTCGTTTGGTATTTCGCGGAGTGATTCATGCTCAAACTTCCCAAGACCGTGCCCGTCGGCGCGATAGTTGCGACATCGGTCGCGAGCGTACCTTTGCTTCGGCATTTCGGCATCGTTGATGCCGGTGGATTCGTCGTTTCGTTGGGTCACGAAGGTGAAGTTCGGCGGCAGTCGCTTGCGGATTTCGCCGTTTCGGGTGAGTGCCAGGTCGTTGCGCGTCCGAGAGATGCGGCGCATTGCGGCGAAGTTCTGGCGCGGCTGGAATCGATACGCTCGACCCGCTACAGGTTCATCAGTTGGAACTGCGAGCACTTCGCGTCGTACTGCTTCGACGGCAAGGCGCGCAGCGGGCAGGTCGCCGTCGGCGGATTCGCCACTATCGCCCTGGGGGTGTATCTGTGTGAGAAGGCCGAAAACAAGACGGTTGGCGCCCTCGTTGGGTTGGGTGGGCTGGCGATGGTGCTCTTCGGGTTGTCGAGCTCTCCGCCGGCGCAGCCGGTGAACGCTTGAAAGCTCACGCGGCTTTCCGCGCGCCGCGCTTTTCCTTAAGGCCGCGCAAGGAGACCGGCGCGCGATCCTTGAAACGCACGATCAGATCGAGTTCACCGCCGAGCGCCGCCACATAGGCGCGCAACGTCGAAAGCAGGAGATCGCCGCGCGCCTCGGCGCGCGAGACGGCCTCTTGCCCGACGCCGAGCTTGCGGGCGAGTGACGTCTGGGTGCGCGCCCGCGCGCGGCGAAGCCCGCGCAGATCCATTTCCTCCAATGCGATCTCCGCCGCGCGCCGTTCGATCCGCGCTCGGCGGGTCTTGGGCAGGGCGGCCATTGCGGCCTTGAGCGACACCGTCATGTTCCATCCTCCTTACTTGCGCGCCAAGGCGGCCAAGTGCGCGTCGAACCGCCGATCCGCGAGCGTCACCAGCCGCGCGTAGAAGCGCCGCTGCGATCCGCCCGACTTGTCGCCCGCCGCGAGCAAAATCGCGCGCCGGCGCGGATCGAACGCGAAGGCGACTCGCCAGACGCCGTCGGCCGCGTCGAAGCGAAGCTCCTTCATATTCGCGTGCTTCGATCCGTTCAGCGTGTCCACGCGCGGCCGGCCGCGCGCCGGGCCCAGCAGCTCCAGAACCCTCGCTTGCGCGAGCAACTCGTCCTGAACCGCGTCGGGAAACCCGGCGAACTCGGCCGCGAACGCGTCGTGGAACTCGACCGTCCACACGCCCCGACTATGCCTTCAATGCCATATGCCGTCAAAGTCATTTCCCGGCGGCCGAACGCCATCCCCTTGTCATCGGCCGC
Organism: Tagaea sp.; assembly: GCA_023653245.1. The sequence continues at coordinate 2,813 of JAMNXK010000191.1, read as the reverse complement.
CGGCCGGGACAGACTGCGCCTGGGCCTACATTCCGGGGGGAAGACCATGCGTCGATTCGTGTTGGCGGCCGCGACGGTCGCGTTTGCGCTCGCGGCGTTTGGGGCGGACGCCCAGCAGCCGCGCGGCGTGCGCGTCTCGTTCAACAACGACGCCACGACGATGGACCCGCATTCGAACAACGCGTTCACCACCAACGCGCTGCTCGAACAGATCTACGAATGCCTGACCACGCGCGACAAGGACATGAAGCTCGCGCCGGGCCTCGCCGCGCGCTGGGAGCAGACGGCGCCCACGCGCTGGCGCTTCCACTTGCGCGAAGGCGTGCGCTGGCACGACGGCAGCCCGTTCACCGCCGACGACGTGGTGTTCTCGCTCAAGCGCTCGGTCGCGCCCACCTCGCAATACGGCATCTATGTCGACAGCTTCGCCGACGCGGTGAAGATCGACGAGCGCACGGTCGATATCCTCACCAAGACGGTCGATCTGGTCCTGCCCGACAAGCTCACGCGCGTGTTCATCCTGTCCAAGGCCTGGGCCGAGGCCAATCGCGCGGTCGAGCCGCAGAATTTCGCCGCGCGCGAGGACAGCTACGCCAGCCGCAACGCGATGGGCACGGGCCCCTTCATGTTCCGCTCGCGCACGCCCGACGAGCGCACGGTGCTGGTCCGCAATCCCAACCATTGGGACCGCGCCGCCGGCGGCAATGTCGAGCAATTCGTCTGGCAGCCGATTTCCAACGACGCCACGCGCATCGCCGCGTTGCTGGCGGGGGATATCGACATCACCAATTTCGTGCCGCCGCAGGATCTCGAGCGCTTGCGCCGCGAGCCGCGCGTCAAGGTCGTCGATGGGCAGGAAAACCGCACGCTGTGGATCGGCTTCGACCAGAGCCGCGACGAGCTCCTCTATTCCGACGTCAAGGGCAAGAATCCGTTCAAGGACGCGCGCGTGCGCCAGGCGATCGCGCACGCGATCGACGTCGAAGCGCTCAAAACGCGCGTGATGCGCGGCCAGGCCGTGCCCACGGGCTCGATGTGGACGCATTTCGTCAACGGCTACGATCGCGCGCTCGACGCGCGCCCGGCGCTCGACCTCGCGCGCGCCCGCGCGCTGATGGCCGAGGCGGGCTACCCCAACGGCTTTCAGGTCCAGATCGATTGCCCCAACGGCAATTACGAGCAGGTCTGCGTCGCGCTGGGCGGCATGCTAGCCCAGATCGGCATCCGCCTGAACGTCAGCCTGCAAGCGCCGGCGGTGACGTTCGGCAAGTTCCTGCGCCAGGACACGTCGATGTTCGCCGTCAATTGGGGCGTGCCGACCTTCGACGCCATGTACACGATGCGCGCCATCATGATGACCCGCGAGAAGGTCGGCGCGTCGTCGTGGAACGCGGGCCAGTACTCGAACCCGCGCGTCGACGCGGCGATCGAGGCGGCGCAGAACGAGGTCGACGCGGAGAAGCGCCGCGGGTTCATGCGCGACGCCATGCGCCTGCACAACGCCGACGTGGGTCATCTGCCTCTGTTCCACATGACGATTCCGTGGGCGATGGCCACCCGCATCGACGTGCCCCACCGGCCCGACAATTTCGTGATCGGCAAATGGATCGTGGCGCGCTGAGCGCGCGTCAGGTTCGCGCGCGGGGCCGGTCCAAACGCGGGTCGAGGGCGAGCGGCGTTTGCGCGCGTCGCGCGTAAAGCGCCCGGCATTTCGACGGGTCGAAGACGAGATTCCACGCGTCGGGGGCCACGACGCTGGGAACGGCGACGAAGTCGTGTCGCTCCATCAGCGCGCGGCCGAATTCCTGCTGGCCTTCGCTCACGCTTCCGGGAACCAGCCAATGCGGGTTGGGAATGTCCGCCGGGCGCACGACATAAATCCGCGCCGGGTCCAATATCTCGAAGCGCGTGACGACATGGGGGACGCGGGTCAGCGCGCGGACGCCGATATGGACCGCCATTTCCAATATGGCCGTCGACGACGCGAAGGACGCGTAGACGCACGCGAAGCCTTCGGGATTCCACCGCCCGCCGTTTTCCTTGGCGCCGATTCCGCCGTCCCAGGTCTTCGCGAACGCCTTGCGATCGAGGCGCCAAGCGAACGGCGCACCGGGATCGAAGGGCCTCACGAATAGACCCCGGTCTCCATCCGCCGCAGATATTTGCCCACCGCGTCGCGCCCGACCGACGTTTCCAGCAGATCGAGCGGCCGCTCGCCGTCCAAACCCGGCGCCGGATCGACGAACCAGCGCTCCGCGTCGCGGCGGTCGCCGAACACGGCCACGGCATGGGCCATCAGGTCGGCGGCGACCCAGGCGCGGTCGCTGCGCTCCGCGTCGAGCCGTCGATCGGGCGCGGCCTTGATCCGGGCGAAGGTCCGGCGGCTGATGCCGACGGCCTTTTCCATCCATTCGGCTTCGTCGATTTCGGAGAATCCATCCCCCATGGCGACGATCGAGCGATTGGGAAAACCCATGGCGATGAATTCGTGGATCGCCAGCCGCGTGGCGTCCTTTTCGTCCGGCGCGGCGGAACGCCCGAAGACCTTGCGGCCGCCGAGCTGCGCCAGCGTCGCATCGAAACGCGTTCCGGGCGCGGCGGATTTCCGTTTTTGCCACATGGCAGGAAGTTTACGCCACTTGGCGAAGCCGGTCAAACGGCGGCGGCCGCCTCAGCTCGCGGTGGAATCGAGCCTGGCGCGGTCGAGCGGGCGGAGGCCGTTGACGCGCATCAGCGAGCGGATGTCGCGCACGTAGTCCATCCCGCGCTCGGAATAGCGCTGCAGATGCTGGGCGAGGGCGTGGCCGTCGAGC
>JAMNXK010000190.1 GCA_023653245.1 Tagaea sp. | reverse complement strand
TTCCTCACCCGCATCGAGGAGCGCAACAACCAGCCGACCACCGTCGCCTTCCAGCGTGCCAACCAGATCAACCAGACTCTGGGCGTGCCGGAAGCGCAGTTCCTGGCGTTGGGCGCGCCGTCGCGCAACAACCCGGGCTGCATCGCGTCGTCCTGAGGCGAAGGAAAGGGAAGGGGGCCGGTCCGCCGGCCCCCTTTCGTCCAGCCCCGATATGGCCAGCACCCCCGCCATCGAATTGAAGAATGTCGGCCGCCGCTTCGGCGCGTTGCAAGCTGTGCGCGACGTCACCTTCGACGTCGCGATCGGGGAGCGGCACGCCGTGCTCGGTCCGAACGGCGCGGGCAAGACCACGTTGTTCAACACGATCTGCGGCGATTTTCCGCCGACCTCCGGTTCTATCAAATTGTTCGGCGAGGAGATCTCGCACGTGCCCGCCCATCGCCGCGCGCGGCGCGGGATCGGGCGCACCTACCAGCAATCGCTGCTCTTCAACGGGCTGTCGGTGCGCGACAATCTGTTCGTCGCGGTACGCGGGGTGAAGCCCAACCGTTTCAGCTTCCTGGTGCCGCGCGGCGGCGACGCGCATGTCGCCAAGGCGCGCGACGTGGCCGAGCGCGTGCGCTTGAGCCACGTGCTCGACGTCGCGGTCGGCGATCTCAGCCACGGCCAGCGCCGCCAGCTCGAAGTCGGCATGGCGCTCGCCTCCGACCCCAAATTGCTGATGCTCGACGAGCCGGCGGCCGGGCTGTCGCCGGTCGAGCGGCCCGAATTGTCCAAGCTGCTGCGCGAGCTGCCCAAGGAGCTCACCATCGTGCTGATCGAGCACGACATGGACGTGGCCTTGCCCTTCGCGGATCTGGTCACGGTGATGAAGGACGGCGAAGTCGTCGTCTCCAACACGCCCGACCGCATCCAGGACGATCCCGTCGTCCACGAAATCTATCTCGGCCATGGCGGCCACAAGCACTGAGGAAAAGATGCCCCGGTTCGAACGCAAGAAACTGCTCGAGAAATTCCGCGCGATGGTCAAGAAGCGCATCCCGATCGTCGGCGGCGGTGCGGGCACGGGTCTGTCGGCCAAATGCGAAGAGGCCGGCGGGATCGACCTGATCGTCATCTACAATTCCGGGCGCTATCGCATGGCGGGGCGCGGCTCGCTCGCGGGCCTGCTCGCCTACGGCAACGCCAACGACATCGTGAAGGAAATGGCCCGCGAAGTGCTGCCGGTCGTCAAGAAAACGCCGGTGCTCGCCGGCGTGAACGGCACCGATCCTTTCGCGATCATGGACCATTTGCTCGACGAGCTGAAGGCGCTGGGCTTCTCGGGCGTGCAGAACTTCCCAACGGTCGGGCTCATCGACGGCACGTTCCGCGCCAATCTCGAGGAGACCGGCATGGGCTACGGCCACGAGATCGACATGATCCGGATGGCCAACGCCAAGGACATGCTGACCACGCCCTACGTCTTCAGCGCCGACGAAGCGGCCGCGATGACCAAGGCGGGGGCGGACATCGTCGTGGCGCATCTGGGCCTGACCACCGGCGGGTCGATCGGGGCGAGCACCGCGCTCAAGCTCAAGGACTGCCCCAAGCTCATCGACGAATGGGCCGAGGCGGCCAAGCGGGTGCGCAAGGACGTGATCGTGATCTGCCATGGCGGGCCGATCTCGATGCCCGAGGACGCGCAATACGTGCTCGACAACACCAAGAACTGCCACGGCTTCTACGGCGCTTCGTCGATGGAGCGCCTGCCGACGGAAACCGCGCTGGTCGAACAGACCAAGCGCTTCAAAGCGCTCAGGTTCTGAACATGGCCCGCGCCTACGCCAGCATCGTGATCGACGCGCCCGTCGAGAAGGTGTGGGGGCTCGCGCGCGACTTCAATGGCTTGCCGAATTGGGTGCCGGCGGTGACGCGCAGCCGCATCGAAGACGGTCTCGCCGCCGACGCGGTCGGCTGCGTGCGCAGCTTCCAACTCAAGGACGGCACGCATGTGCGCGAGCGACTGCTGCATCTGGACGACGCCACGCGCTCCTTCTCCTACAATTTCGAAACCCCGGCCTTTCCGGTGGGCGACTACATCGCGCGTCTCCAAGTCATCCCGGTGACCGCGGGCGATCGCAGCTTCGTCGAATGGGAAGCGTCGTTCGAAGAACCGGCCGCAGAGCGCGGCAAATACGAAGCGATCATCTCCAAGGACGTGTTCGCCGCCGGTCTCGCGTCGCTTGCGGTGAAGGCGCCGGCAGCGCCGACTCCCGAGGGCGCGCGGCGCTGGAAGGGCCGCAGGCCGGCCAAGGTCTTCGCCTCGAGCGTGATCCGCGGACCCGTGGGAAAAGTGTGGCCGATCTTGCGCGACTTCGCGGGCATGGGCGGCTGGCATTCGGACATCACGCGCATGCGCATGCTCGACGGCAAGCGCGCCGACCAAGTCGGCGGCGTGCGCGATTTCCTGTTCGGCGAGGGGCGGCTGCACGAGGAGCTCTTGCATCTGTGCGACCGCACGCGCAGCTTCTCCTACCGCATCAACATGAGCCCGATGCCCTGGCTCGACTACGTCGCGGGGCCGCGCATCTGGCCGATCACCGACAAGGACTGGACCTTCGCCGTCTGGACCGCCGATTGGGACGCCAACGCGAACGACGACGTCGAGCTGATCCCCAAGGTTCACAACGACGTCTTCCTGAAGGCGTTCGACACGATCGATTCCAAGTATTTCGCGGGAGCGGCGCGATGAGCACCCAGATCGTCGAGCGCATGGCGGCGGAGATCGCGGGCTCGGGCGATCCCGTCGTGCTGATCCACGGTCTGGGCGGCACGTCGAACACTTGGACGCCCGTGCTGCCCGCCTTCGCCGCGCGCGCGCGGGTGATCCGCTTCGATCTGCCGGGCTCGGGCCGTTCGCCCGCCGGCGGGCCTTTGTCGATCCAGGCCTTCGTCGACCGCATTGCGCGCGCCATGCGCGTGCTGGGTGCCGAGCGCGCGCGCGTCGGCGGGCACTCGCTCGGTACGATCGTGGCCGCGCATCTGGCCCAGCAGCATCCCGACCTCGTGCGCGATCTCGTCCTGCTCGGCGCCTTGCCCGAACCGCCCGAGCCGGCGCGCGCCGGTCTCAAGGCCCGCGCCGCCAAGGTCCGCGCCGAAGGCATGGCCGCGATCGTCGATCCGCTGGTCGAAGCGGCCGTCTCGCGCGACTCCCGCGAGAAGAATCCGCTCGCGGTCGCCTATGTGCGCGAAAGCGTCATGCGCCAGGACGCCGAAGGCTACGCCGCGACCTGCGAAGCTTTGAGCGAGGCGCGCGCCGCCGACTTCGCGCGCGTCGGCAAGAAGGCGCTGCTGGTCACCGGCGAGGACGACGCGATCGGCACGCCGGCCATGTCGCGCGACATCGCGTCGCGTCTGCCGGGCTCGCACGCCGAGATTCTGCCGCGCACCGGCCATTGGACGCCGATCGAACGGCCGGTGGAAGTCGCGCGCGCGATGGCGCAATTCTGGTTCGGTCGATAGGGAGAGCCGCGAATGGATCCGATCCTGTTCACCAATGTGCGCGTGATCGACGGCTCGGGCGATTACCCGTTCCCCGGCGAGGTGCTGGTCGAAGGCAACCGCATCCGCCGCGTGGCGCGCGGCAGCCGCGCGATTCCGCCCAAGGGGGCGACCGTCGTCGACGGCGCGGGGGCGACGCTCATGCCCGGCATGATCGAGGCGCACACGCATCTGTCGTGGAACGACCAGCCGAGCCTCGATGCGATCTTCCGTATGCCGCCGGAGGAGCACACGCTCGACGCCGCGCGCGTGGCCAAGATCTATATCGACCACGGCTGGACCTCGGCCGTCGGCGCCGCGGCCGCCAAGCCGCGGCTGGACGTGGTCATCCGCAACGCGATCAATTCGGGCATGATCCCGGGCCCGCGCTATCTGGCCAACGGGCAGGAGATCGGCACGCTCGGCGGCTTGGGCGACACCACGCCGCCGCATGTCGACCATCCCGGGCTGTCCTTCGGCTGCATCGTCTCGGGCCCGCACGAGATGCGCAAAGCCGTGCGCACGTTCATCAAGTACGGCGTCGATCTGCTGAAAGTGAATCTTTCGGGCGAGGAGATCACCGGCGTGGGTTCCGCCGAAACCCCGATGAGCGACGAGGAAGTGGCGGTGGCCACGGCCGAAGCGCATCGGCGCAACAAGCGCGTGTGCGCCCACGCGCGCTCGGCCGAGTCCGTGAAGATGTGCGTGCGCCACGGCGTGGACATCATCTATCACGCGAGCTTCGCCGACGAGGAAGCGCTCGACATGCTCGAAGCGCGCAAGGACAAGCATCATTTCGCGCCCGGTCTCGCCTGGCTCATCAAGACCTCGCGCGACGCCGCCGCATGGGGGATAGCACCCGACTCGCCGCTCGCGCAGGCCTATGCGCGCGAACTCGATTCGGCCGTCGAAGTCTGCAAGAAGATGCGCAAGCGCGGGATCAAGATCCTGCCCGGCGGCGATTACGGCTTCGCCTGGACGCCGCACGGCACCAACGCGAAGGATCTGCAGTATTTCGTCGACATGCTCGGCTTCTCGCCCATGGAAGCGCTGCAAGCCGCGACCAAGCATGGCGGGGCGATCATGGGCATGGCGGGCGAACTCGGCCAGATCAAGGAAGGCTTCCTCGCCGACATTCTGCTGATCGACGGCGACCCGCTGGCCGATATCCGCATCCTGCAGGACAAGGCGCGCCTGCTCGCGATCATGAAGGACGGCATGTTCCACAAGGAACCGCGCGTCTCGGGCGGGAGGATGTAAGCGTGGCCGCGAACGCCAAATCGTCGGCGCCGGTGCTGGAGGTCTCCGAACTCCAAGTCCATTACGGGCTCGCGCATGTGCTGCAGGGGATATCGCTCAAGCTCGACAAGGGCGTGCTGGGCGTGATCGGCCGCAACGGCATGGGCAAGACCACGCTGTGCCAGACGATCCTGGGCTTGAAGCCGGCGACATCCGGCTCGATCAAGTTCATGGGCCAGGAATTGCTCGGCCTGGAGTCGAACCGAATCGCGAGCCTGGGGATCGGCTACGTGCCGCAAGGCCGGCGCACCTGGCCCACCCTCACGGTGGACGAGCATCTGCGCCTGGTCGAGCAAAAGCGCCCGCCCAAAGGCGGCTGGACGGTCAAGCGCGTCTACGAGACCTTTCCGCGCCTGGCCGAGCGGCGCAAAAACGGCGGCACGCAGCTGTCGGGCGGGGAGCAGCAAATGCTCGCCATCGGCCGCGCGCTGCTGTTGAACCCGCGTTTGCTGGTGATGGACGAGCCGACCGAAGGTCTTGCCCCGGTCATCGTCGATCAGGTCGAAGCGCTGCTCAAGAAGCTGGCGGCCGAAGGCTCGGTCGCCGTGCTGCTGGTCGAGCAGAATCTCGGCGTGGCGACCCA
>JAMNXK010000189.1 GCA_023653245.1 Tagaea sp. | reverse complement strand
TGCTTGGACACGCGCGCGGTGTTGCCGCGCCCGGTGAGCGCGTTGATCAAGCTCGACTTGCCGACATTCGAGCGGCCGGCGAGCGCGATCTCGGGCAAGGAGGGGGCGGGAATCGCGTCGAGCGTCGCGGCCCCGGCGAGAAACTCGCATGGGCCGACGAACAGGCGGCGCGCCGCTTCGATCGCCTCGGGGGTCAGGTTTTCGCCTTGCCCGGGGGCGCCAAAGGCGTGCCTTCCAGCCGCTTCATGATCAGCCATTGTTGCGCGATCGACAGCGTGTTGTTGACCGCCCAGTAGATCACGAGTCCGGCCGGGAAGGAGGCCAGCATGACCGTGAACACGAAGGGCAGGGTGAGGAAGATCTTGGCCTGGATCGGATCGACGGGCTGCGGGTTCAGCTTCTGCTGCAAGAACATCGTGACGCCCATGATGAGGGGCCACACGCCGATCTCCAGGAATTGCGGCACGTCCCACGGGATCAGGCCGAACAGGTTGAACAGCGAGGTCGGATCGTGCGCCGACAGATCCTGGATCCAGCCGAAGAACGGCGCGTGGCGCATTTCGATGGTGACGAACAGCACCTTGTAGAGCGCGAAGAAGACCGGGATCTGGATCAGGATCGGCAGGCAGCCCGACAGTGGATTGGCGCCGGCGCGCTTGTAGAGCTGCATCATCTCCTGGCTCATGCGCTGGCGGTCTTCGCCGAACTTCTCCTTGAGCTTCTCCATCTCGGGCTGGAGCATCTTCATCTTCGCCATCGCCTTGTAGGATTTGTTGGCGAGGGGGAAGAACAGGATCTTGATCGCGATGGTGAACAGGATGATCGCGATGCCGAAATTGCCGACCAGCTTGTTGAGCCAATCCAACGCGATGAACATCGGCTTGGTCATGAAGTAGAACCAGCCGAAATCGATGGCGCGGTCGAACAGCGGAATTCCGTAGCGCTCGGCGTAGCGGTCGAGCAGATGCACTTCCTTCGCGCCGGCGAACAGCCGCGTCGTCGATTCGGCCGATTGGCCGGGCGCGATATTCGCCAAGGGGCCGAGATAATCGACCTGGTAGCGATCCGCACCGCCCGACAGCGACCAGGTGAAGCGCGCGGTCACGTCGCGGTTCTGCTCGGGCACCAGCGCCACGAGCCAATACTTGTCGACGATGCCGAGCCAGCCGCCGCGCGATTGCTGCGAGATCGTGCGCTTCTCGCGCAGATCCTGGTAGGACGGCTCCTGCAGCTTTTCGCCGAACACGCCGATCGGGCCTTCGTGCAGGATGTAGTAGCCGCCGAGTACCGGCGTGCCGAAGCGGCTGGCCAGCGAATAGGCGTGCAAGGCGACGGGTGCGGCGCCCGTGTTGGTCACGCGCTGGTCGATGCGGAAGAAGTAGGTGTCGTCGAGCGCGATCTTGCGCTCGAAGCGCAGGCCTTGGCCGTTGTCCCAGGTGAGCGTCACCGGATTGCCGGGCGACAGCGTCGTCCGGTCGGCGGTCCACAGCGTGTCGTGCGAGGGCAGAGCGGGCGTGCCGCCGGCGGCGACCCAGCCGGTCTCGGCGAAATAGGTGTTCGCGGCACCGCGCGGGGAGAGCAGGACGACCGGCGGCGCGTCCTTCTCCACCGTCTGGCGATAATTCATGAGCTTCAGGTCGTCGATCAATCCGCCTTGCAGCAGGATCGAGCCCGACAAACCCGGCCCCTCGATGGTCACGCGCGGCGCTTGGGAGATGATCGCGGTGCGATCGGGATTGGGCGCCGCCGTCAGGTTCGCCGCGATCGAGCCGGGGGCGGGCGGGGCGCCGGTGGCCGTCGCGGGTGCTGCGGGCGCAGCACTCGGCGCGCCGGCTTGCGGGGCTTGGGCCATTTCCGCACTCGCGCGGCGCTCGGCTTCGAGGGCCTTTTGCTGCTGCACGCGCGGCTGGTTCCAGAGAAACTCGAAGCCGAACATGATGGCCAAGGACAGGCCGATCGCGAGCCAGAGATTCTTGTTGTCGAACTGCATGGGTTGGAATCGATCCTAGAAATTCGGCGGCGAGGAGATGCGCGGCGGGACGGGGTCGAACCCGAACCCGCCCCACGGATGGCAACGGCAGACGCGCCGCGCGGCGAGCCAAGTTCCGCGCGCGGCGCCGTGTTCGGCCAGCGCTTCGCGCGCGTAGTCCGAGCAGCTGGGCAGATAGCGGCAATTGGCGCCGAGGACGGGGCGCAGCGTCCACTGATACGCGACGACGGCCGCGTCGAGGATTCGCGCGATCATGCGGCCCCCCCATTGGCGGGCTTGGCGAGTTTGGCGAGCGCGCGCTCGAAATCGTCGATCAGATCGAGGAAGGGCCGGTCGCCGGTCTCGCCACGCGCGATGGCGACGTAGTCCCAGCCCGCCAGCCCCTTCTTGGCCAGCACGGCGCGGGCGGCCTCGCGCAAGCGGCGACGCGCGCGGTTGCGCACGACCGAGCCGCCCACTTTGCGCGTGGCGGTGAAGCCGATGCCGATGGCGCCGGTGCCGTCGCCGCGCGGGCGGCCTTGCAGCACGAGCCCGTGCACGGCGGCCTTGCGGCGCGCGTCGGCTACCGCCAGGAATTCCGGGCGGGTCTTCAAGCGTCGTATCGCGATGGTCGCCGGCGTCTGGGACATGCGGCTCTCATCCACGCCGGATCGACAAACGGACCGGCCGGCGGCCGGGTGGGCTCAGGCCGACAGGCGCTTGCGGCCTTTGGCGCGACGGCGCTGCAGGACCTTGCGGCCGCCGACGGTCGCCATACGCGTCCGGAATCCGTGCCGCCGCTTGCGAATGAGCTTGCTGGGCTGATAAGTGCGCTTCACGGGACTTGCTCCACGGATTTCCGGCCAAAACGAGGTGGGGGTTATACAGACCCCCCGGGGGTCCGTCAATCGACCGATTGACGCGCCGCAACCCCCCACTTTTACATCGAATTCCGGGGACTTAAGGTAACTTGGCGGGCACCGGGTGCGAACTCTCCCGGCAATGGACCCGAAGATGACCACCCCCCGCCCGCCCTGGCTTCGTTTTCTGCCTTTGGCCGCGATCTTGGTGGCGCTGGCGGGCGCGTATTCCCTGGGATTGCACCGTTATCTGAGCTTTGAGGTCTTGGCCGAGAACCGCGCTTTGCTGCTCGGCTGGACCCAGTCGAATACCGGTCTCGCTTTGGCGGCGTTCGTCCTCGCCTATATCGCGATCGTGGCGCTGTCCTTGCCGGGGGGCGCGGTCGCCACGCTGACCGGCGGCTTCCTATTCGGCACCTGGCTGGGCGGGCTGGCGGCGGTGATCGGCGCGACCATCGGGGCGACGCTGCTGTTCTTGGCCGCGCGCACGGCGCTGGGCGACATGTTGCGCGCCAAAGCCGGCCCCGGCTTGCGCAAGCTCGAGGACGGCTTCAAGCGCGACGCGCTATCCTATCTGCTGGTCTTGCGGCTGGTTCCCGCCTTTCCGTTCTTCCTGGTGAATCTGGCGCCGGCCTTCCTGGGCGTGAGCTTGCGCGTTTACGTGATCGGCACGTTCTTCGGCATCCTGCCCGGCACGTTCGTGTTCGCGTCGGTGGGGGCGGGGCTCGGCGCCGTGTTCGATCGCGGCGAGCGGCCGGATCTGTCGATCATCCTGTCGCCGCCGGTGCTGCTGCCTTTGCTGGCGCTCGCCGTCTTGGCGCTGGTGCCGGTGGTGTGGAATCGCTTCAAGAAGGGTACGCCATGAGCATGTTCGACATCGGCGTGATCGGCGCGGGCTCGGCTGGGCTGTCGCTGGCCGCGGGCGCTTCGCAGCTCGGGCTCAAGGTCGTGCTGTTCGAAGCGCACGAGATGGGCGGCGATTGCCTGAACTATGGCTGCGTGCCGTCCAAGGCGCTGATCGCCGCCGCCCATGCGGCGCACGCCGTGCGCACGGCGGGCCGCTTCGGCGTGAGCGTGCCGGCCGGCTTCGCGGTCGATTACGGCCAAGTCCGCGCGCATGTGAAGGGGACGATCGCGGCGATCGCACCCGCCGATTCCCAAGCGCGCTTCGAAGGTCTGGGCGTGACGGTGATCCGCGCGCGCGCGAAATTCACCGGGCCGCGCACGGTCGAAGCCGGCGGCCAGCGCTACGAAGCGCGCAAATGGGCGATCGCGACGGGCAGCCGCGCCGCGATCCCGCCGATTCCGGGATTGGCGGAATTGGCGCCGCTGACCAACGAGACGGTGTTCGAGCTGTCCGCGGCGCCCAGCCATCTGGTGGTGATCGGCGGCGGACCGATCGGCTGCGAACTCGCCCAAGCGCACGCGCGGCTCGGCACGCGGGTGACGCTGCTGGAAGCCGCACCCGCCATCCTGCTCAAGGAGGATCCCGAAGCCGCCGGCCATGTGCGCGACGCGCTGCTGCGCGACGGCGTGACCTTGCGCGAAGGGGTGAAGATCGCGCGCGCCGAGGCGCCGGCCACGCTCGTCCTCGCCGACGGCGAGCGCATCGAAGCCAGCCACATCCTGGTCGCGGCCGGGCGCAAACCCAATATCGGCGATCTGGGCTTGGAAGCGGCCGGGGTGGCTTTCGAGCCCAAGGGCATCAAGGTGGACGCGCGGCTGCGCTCGTCGAACAAGGATATCCTGGCGCTGGGCGATTGCGCGGGCGGCTTGCAGTTCACCCACGTGGCGGGCTGGCACGCCGGGATCGCGATCAAGAATCTGTGCTTCAAGATTCCCGCCAAGGCCGATCCACGCGCCATTCCGCGCGTGACCTTCACCGATCCCGAGATCGCCCATGTCGGCATGACCGAGGCCGACGCCAAGGCTGCGGGCATCGAGTTCCGCCTGGCGCGCTGGTCGCTGCACGAGAACGACCGCGCCCAGGCCGACGCCACGCCGCACGGCATGGCCAAGATCGTCGCCGACCGGAAGGGCCGCGTGATCGGCGCCACGCTCGTCGCCCCGCGCGCGGGCGAGGCGATCGGCGCGTGGACGATCGCGGTCGAGAAGGGGCTCAGCCTCGCTTCGATGGCCGGCACGGTCGTCGCCTATCCGACGCTCGCCGAAATCGGCAAGCGCGCGGCGGGTTCTTCCTTCACCGCCAAACTGTTCGCCCCGCGCACGCGCAAACTCGTGCGCTTCCTCTTCCGCCTGCCCTTCTGACCCATGCGCCGGCGCGAATTCCTGCTCGTCGCCGCGGCGCTCATTCCGGGAGCCGCCATGGCCGCCCCCACCGCCGAAGCGTGGCCGCGTTGGCGCGCCCACGACCCGAATTCGACGCGCGACGTCGACCACGCGGCGTGGGATTCGCTGCTCGTCAAGTACCGCAAGGACTCGCCCGACGGCGTCGCGCGCTTCGCCTACGACGCGCTGGCGGCGTCGCGCGAGGACCGGGCGGCGCTGAAGGACTATCTGCGAAGCCTGTCGGCCACGCCGATCTCCGCCTTCGCGCGCGCGCCGCAAATGGCGTTCTGGAT
>JAMNXK010000188.1 GCA_023653245.1 Tagaea sp. | reverse complement strand
GCAAGCCCAAGCGCAGCTGCAGCAAGCGGTGCGCGACATCGCCAGCCTGTCGGGCGCGAACGGCGCCAATCAAGCGCTGCTCAGGCAGATGCGCACGAATTTGGAGGACCTGTCCGACACCGCCGTCGCCTCGGCCGACAAGATCGTCGCCGTGGACATCGGCCGGGTGGGCACGAACATCAAGGGCGTGCAGGCTTCGCTGGAGGCCAGCTACATCACCACCCGCGACCTTCTCAATCTCAACCTCGCCAAATTCCTTCGATAAGATATAGAATAGGAGACCGAAACCATGGCCACCGTCGCAATGAACTCCGCCATCAGCGGCTTGAACGCCTTCCAAACGGCGATCAACTACATCTCCGACAACGTCGCGAACTCGCAGACGATCGGCTTCAAGCGGATCGACTCGAATTTCTCGAGCTACGTGTCGGCGTCCTCGCAGCGCTTCTTCAATCCCGGCGGCGCCACCAACCGCCCGGATTTCGTGAACTCGCTGCAAGGCACGATCATCCAGGATTCCTCGCCGACCTCGATCGCCATCGCCGGCGCGGGCTGGCTGCCGGTCGAAGACGGCGCCACGAGCGCCTCCGGCTTCACCGGCAACAACGTCCGCCAGTTCACCCGTCGCGGCGATTTTTCGCTCGACCAGAACAGCTTCATGGTCAACGGTGCCGGCAAGTACCTGTTCGCCCGCTCGGTGCCGCGTCCCACCACGGCGGTGCCCAACCCGCAACCCAACCAGGGCGCGCTGGTGCCCGTGCAGATCAACACCTCGCAGCTGCCCGCGCTGGCGAGCGCCAATGCGGCCTACGCGGCCAACATCCCGTCCAACGCGGCGGCGAACACCGTGTTCAACGGCGGCACGATCACGATCACCGACGCCAACGGTGCGGCGCGCCCGGCCGCGGTGACGTGGTTCAACCGCTCGGCGCTCGGCGGCACGGGCACGCTGCCCGCCGTCACCGCCAGCACCGCGAACGGCACCAACACGGTGGCCGCGTCGGCCGCCGGCACGGCGCCGCAATGGCGCGCGGTCGTCACCCTGCCGACCAGCTCGGCCAACGGCAACGAGTCGGTCGTGCTCGATTTCAGTTTCGGCACCACGACCACGACCGCGGGCTTGCTCACCGGCATCACCGTGGCGGGCACGACCGCGCCGGGCACGCAGCTCACGGCGGCGGTCACCGCGGGCACCGGCCGCGTGGTGCTCAGCTACGGCGCGCCGTCGCTGACCGCACCGCCGCCCGCGCAGACGATCAACCTCGAATTCGGCGCGCCCGACGCCACGGCGGGCCAGCCTTCGGATCTCAACGTCGCCGGCGGCACGACCCAGTTCGGCGGCACGTCGATCTCGCTGTCGAACATCACCGCCGACGGCTACTCGGCGGGCTCCTACAACGGCCTGTCGATCGACACCAACGGCAACGTCTTCTCGACCTACACCAACGGCCAGCGCTTGCGGCAGTTCCAGTTGGCGCTGGGCACGTTCAACAACGCCGACGGCTTGGTGCGCCAGAACGGCGAGTCGTTCCTCGACTCGCCGGCGGCGGGCTTCATCGGCTATCAGGCGGCGTTGACCGGTCAAGCCGGCGGCGTCAATCCCAACGCGCTGGAGAACTCCAACACCGATATCGGCCAGGAGTTCACCAAGATGATCGTCGCCCAGCGCTCCTACTCGGCGAACGCGCGCATCATCACCACCGCCGACGAGATGCTGCAGGAAGTGGTCAACCTGAAGCGCTGATTTCGACCGCCATCGTTTCGGTTCCGTGAACTCGGGACCGCCGGACTCCGGCGGTCCCGTTTTTTTTCAGGGCGCGCGGCGGTAGTGGTAGCGATAGGCGGTGGCGAAGCCGAGATACGCGTAGAGCGCGCGCGCGGCCGCGTTGTCGTCGGTCACCTGCAGATAGGCGCGCGTCGCGCCGTTGGCGCCGGCCCAGGCGAACAACGCTTCGATCGCGCGCCGCGCGAGGCCCCGCCCGCGCGCCTCGGGCACGGTCAGCACTTCGAATATCCCGAGATGCCCGTCCTCCAGCGCGCCCATCGCGAAGGCGCGGGCGGCTGCGTTTTCCTTGACGCGCACGAAAGCGGCGCGCGGCACCAGGCCCGCCAGCATGCGCGCGAGGATCGCGGTCTCGCGCGCACCGGCGCAAGCGGCGCGCGCCAGATCGTCGAGCCAGCCCGCGTCCGGGTTCGGCTCGAGTTCGACGCCCGGCGCCCCCCGCGCCGCCGTGCGCGAAAGGTCGCGTGTCATGACCAGGCTCTCGTCGAAGCGCGAATAGCCGCGCGCGGCGAGGGTGTCGTCGAGGCCGGGCTCGGCGAGCGGGGTCAGGCGGAATATCGGCGTGAGGCCCGCGCGCCGGTAATCGGCTTCGAACGCGTCCACGCGCGCGGCGAGCGGGCCCGCGCCAGGCCACAGCGCGCTCGCCGAATTGGCGCGCTTGGTGTGGCCTTCGGCGAAGCGCAAGACCCAGCCGTCGCGCAAGGTGGTGCGCAAGGCGGGCCACGCGTTGAACGACAGGCATTCCAGCCGGCGGATGTCGGTTTGGTCCATAGGCGGGGGATAGACTACCCTCGCCATCGGCATGTCAATCTCCGACTCGGACGTTTCCACGAGGTTCGCCGCCGCCAACGCGCGCGCGCGCGCGGGCGCGTGGGGCGAAGCCATCGAGCTCTATCGCCGCCTGATGGACGAGGCGCCGGGGTTCGCGCCCGCGCGGGTGAATTTGGCCGCGTCGCTGATGGCCGTGCGCGCGTTCGCGGCGGCTTTCGAAGCCGCATCGGACGCCGTCGCGCGCTTTCCCGAATTCGCGCCGGCCTGGTCCGTGCTCGGCGAGGCGGCGATGGAACGCGCGCGGCCGGCCGAAGCCGAAGCGGCCTTCGCGCGCGCCGTGGCGCTTGCACCCGACGCTTCATCGTGGGCCAAGCGCGCGCTGGCGCTGCAAGCGCAAGGCCGGGCCGAAGCGGCGCGCGCGGCGTTCGCGCAAGCGCGCGCGCGCGCACCCGCCGATCCCGCGATCGCCTCGGCCGCTTTGTTCTGCGCGCACTACGATCCCGTCGGTGCACCGGACGACGCGCTGGCGCAAGCGCAAAGCTGGCCGAACCCCGCGCCCGGCGCCGCGCGCCCCGCGCCCGCCGATCCCGATCCCGAGCGGCGCTTGCGCGTGGCTTACGTCTCGCCCGATTTCGCCAATCACTCTTGCTCGTATTTCCTGGCGCCGCTGCTCGCCGCGCATGATCGCGCGAAGGTCGAGCTCTTCGCCTATTCGGACGTGGCGACGCCCGACGGCGTGACCCAAGCGTTCCAAGGTCTCGACCTGGTCTGGCGCGACATGACCGGGCGCGACGACGACGCGTTCGCGGCCCAAGCGCGCGCGGATGGGATCGACGTTTTGGTCGATTGCGCGGGCCACACGACCGGCAATCGCCTGACCGCCTTCGCGCGCCGTGCGGCACCCGTGCAAGTCACGTGGTTGGGTTATCCCGGCACCACGGGGCTCGACGTGTTCGACGCGCGTCCGGTCGACGCCGAAACCGACCCACCGGATGCCGTGGCGAGCGAGCCGTTGATCCGCGTGAAGGATGGGTTCTTGGCGTACCTGCCGCCGCCTTACGCGCCCGAACCCGGCCCGCCGCCTTTCGCGCGCAACGGCTTCGTGACCTTCGGCTCGTTCAACAATCTGCCGAAACTGAACCCGCGCACGCTCGCACTTTGGGCGCGCGCGGTCGCGGCCGTTCCCGATGCGCGCCTGCTGATCAAAGCGCGCGGGCTCGACGAAGCGCCGACCGCCAAGCGGGTGCGCGCAGCACTCGCGGCCGCGGGCCTACCCGCCGAGCGTGTCGATCTGCGCGGCTTCGTCGATGGGGTGGCGGCGCATATCGCGGTTTACGGCGAAGTCGACATCGCCCTCGACCCGACGCCCTATAACGGCACCACGACGACTTGCGAGGCGTTGTGGATGGGCGTGCCGGTGCTGACGCTCGCCGGCGACCGGCATGCAAGCCGGGTCGGCGTGTCGCTGCTGACCCGTGTCGGACTCGACGACCTGATCGCCGCGACGCCGGAAGACTTCGTGGCGCGCGCGGCCGCCTTGGCCGCGGACCCCGCGAAGCTGGGCGAATTGCGCGCCGGTTTGCGCGCGCGGCTGGCCGCTTCGGCGTTGTGCGACGGCCACCGGCTCGCCCGCGCGTTCGAAACCATATATCGCGAACTGTGGCGGCGGGTTGTGCCCGGCCGCCCGATGGTATAATCCCAAAGCGTCGCTGTCCGAGGGACCCTCATGCCGCTGGTTTTGCGCCTCAATCCCGCCGAAAAAATCATCATCAACGGGGTGGTGATCGAGAACACCGGCGGGCTGGCCATGCTGGCGATCCGCAATCGCGGCAATATTCTGCGCCAGAAGGACATCCTGCAGCTCGACGAAGCCGCGACGCCGGCCTTGCGCGTCTATTACACGCTGCAATGCCTCTATCTGTTTCCCGACGAGTCCAAGCCTTATTCCGAGGCGCTGCATCAGTTCATGAACGATTTCGAGGCCGCCGCCCCGCAATCCAAGCCGATCGTCGATGCGTTGCGCGCGCGCGTGGAGAAGGGCGAACTCTATCCCGGGCTCAAAGACGCCAAGCGCCTCATCAAATTCGAATGGGATCTGCTCGGCAAGACCACCGAGAAAGGCCGCACCTTGCTCCAAGGGGCCGAAGGCGGGAAAGGCAAGCAGCGCGCGATGGAAGATAGCGAAGTCGAATAGCGGTCCTTTAAGAATTTGATATTGCTCATAAAAATTCGTTTATAATTTTATGTAATTTGTTTGTACTTGCGTCTCCCGAAAGCTTTCGTTACATTCCCCAATGTCGGGCCGAGAACGGCCCGCAATGGAGGATGACATGGCAGGTGCTATCACTGGAGGCTTGCCCGCCGTCGTCGCCTGGACGCAGCTCGAGAAGTCGGGCGAGCAACAGCGCGCGCGGTTCAACAAGCAGCCCTCGGTTCAGCGGGAAGTCGATTCCGCGCAAGCCGCGGCGGCGAAGGTCAAAAACGTCGAAGATTTGCTCGGCAATCGGCGCCTCTTGAATTTCGTGCTCTCGGCTTACGGCCTGGAGAGCGAGATCGACAAGCGCGGGCTGCTGCGCAAGGTTCTGACGTCGAATCTCGCCGACGAGAATTCCTATGCCAACCGGACGAACGATCCGCGCTTCCGCGAGTTGGCGCAAGCGCTGAACTTCCAGGCCGTGGGCGCGGCGAACATCAATAGCGAAGCGACGCTCAAGTCGATCGAGTTGCGCTACAGAAAGAACGAGTTCGAAAAGGCGCAAGGCGACGCCTCGCCCGGCTTGCGCGAAGCGCTGTATTTCAAGGAGAACGCTTCGCGGGTGAAGTCGATCTACGACGTGCTCGGCGACCGCACGCTGCGCGCGGTG
>JAMNXK010000187.1 GCA_023653245.1 Tagaea sp. | reverse complement strand
TCGGGAACGATCTGCGCGCCGGCTTGCGCCCAGGCCGGACGCGGGCCGTCCCAGTCCTCGATCACCCATTGCGCGAAGTTCTCGGCGACGACGCAGGCCCGATCGACGTACCCGGCGCGCGCGCGCAAGGCTTCGCGGTCCGCCTCGGTCGTCGCCGGCACGATGCGATCGACCATGGTCGCGGGAAATCGGACATTCGCGCCGATCCACGACGCGAGCGCCGGATCGCGCAGTGCCGCGAATTGCCCGACCAGTTTGGCGAGCACGCGCCCGTTGCCCGGCAGATTGTCGCAGCTGAGGATCGCGGGCGGCGCGTGTCCGCGCGCGCGGATCTCGGCGAGAGCGGCGGCCAGGAAGCCCACCGCCGAGCGCGGCGCATCCGGCGCCGCCAGATCGGCGACGATGTCGGGATGGTCCACGTCGAGATCGCCCGTCGCCGGGACGTGGCGGTAGCCCTTCTCGGTCACGGTGAGAGTGACGATTCGCGTGGCCGGATCGGCCAGGCGTGCGATCACCCGCGCCGGGTCAGTGGGCGCGTGAAGCGCCGCGACGATCGAACCCACGATCTCGTCCGTCTCGCCCTCGGGCCCGCGTGTGGTCAGGGTGTAAAGCCGGTCTTGCGCGTTCAGCGCGTCGGGCACGGCCGCCCCGCGCAGATTGACCGCGACGATCCCCCACGGGCCGAACGCGGCGTCGAGCGCGCGCTGGGTGAACCAGGCCTGATGCGCGCGGTGGAACGCCCCGCAGCCGAGATGGACGATCCCAGGTGCGGCGCGCGCGCGATCGAAGCGCATCACGCCAGCGCCACCGGTCCGCCGGACTCGGCCGAGGCGATCATCGCGTCGAGCAGCGTCATCGCCGCCACGCCGTCGGCGATCCCGGGCGCCTCGCGCGGCTCGCCCTTCGCGAGCGCCAGGAAATCGCCGAGCAAGGCGTGATAGCCTTTGTGATCCTCGTTCGCCGCCACGGTCAGGTTCGGCTCCCACACCAGCGTGTCGACGCCGTCGTCGAGCGTGGCGTCGGTCCGGCCGACCTTGAACTCGGGCGCGCGGAAGTAACGCACTTCGTGGACGTTGCGCACCTCCACGCGCCGGTGATCGCCCATCACCTGCCACCATTCCATCGGCGTGGCGCGGCTTTGATGCGTGCCCATGACCAGCGTGGCGAGCGCGCCGCTCGCGAAGCGGAAATCGACATGCAGCAGCTTCTTGCCCGGCGCCAACTCGTGCCGGCGCGCGTTGAGCGCCACCGGCTTGCCCATCAGATGGGGCACCAGGTCCATGTAGTGGACGCAGTGATGGAGATAGAAGCCGGTGTAATCCGGGTCCTTGGCGAAATAGGTGGGCGCGGTCATGTATTGCCCGAGGAAGCTCGCCGGGGCGCCGAACTCGGCTTTGCGCACGAGATTGATCGCGATGCGGTTGGCGGTCGAGTAGCGCTTCATGAAGCCGAGCACGAGCGGCTTGCCCGCCTTCGCGGCGGCATCGGCCAAGCGCCGGGCCTGGGCGGCGTTCGCACCCGGTGGCTTTTCCATGAACACGGGCAAGCCCCGCGCCAAGGCCGCCATGCCGAGCTCGACATGCGCCGCCGGCCCGATCGCCATGCCGATGGCGTCGATGTCCTTGCGCGCCAGCAGCGCCGCCGCGTCGGTCGTGCAGCTCCCGGCCGCGACGCCATAGGCGCGCGCGATCTTCGCCAGCCGCGCCGCGTCGGTGTCGCACAGCGCCGCGAGCGTCGCGTCGTGACGCACGAGATGCGGGAGCAGCATCTCCGACGCGTGCGTCCCGCAGCCGATCCAGCCGATCCTCATGCCGCCCTCCGCGCCGCGTCCAGGCACGCGCGCAGCAGTGCCGCACTCGCCGCCAGCTCGGAATCCTCGTCGCGATGCGGCGCGCGCCACTGCGCCACGCATGTGCCCGCCGGCACGTCGTCGCGCCGGAACGGCTCCAGCGTGATCGGCCCGCGATAGCCGATCGCGACCAGCGCGCGGGCGACCGCGGGCCAGTCGATATGCCCGTCGCCCAGGAAGCCGCGATGGTTCTCGTTGGCTTGGAAATGCACGACCCTGCTTCCCGCCTTGCGGATCGATGCGGCGATGTCGCGGTCCTCCATATTCATATGGAACGTGTCGAGCATCGCGCCGAGCGCGGGCGACCCCACCGCGTCGACGATCTCCAGCGCGTGCTCGGTCGTGTTGGCGAAATCGGTCTCGAAGCGGTTCAAGGGCTCGAGACCGAGCGTCACGCCCTTGCCGGCGGCGTAGGCCGCCGCCGCGCGCAATCCGTCGACGACCCAATCGACGCGGCGCTTGCGCGCATCGGGCTCGACCGGTGCCGGCGCGCGGCCGGCGAACACCAAAGGCGCGCCGTAAAGCGGCCCGCCGACGATCTTGGCGCCCAACGCGACGGCGACGTCGACGCAAGTTCGCAGATAGGCGAGGCCGGCGGCGCGCGCCGCGGCATCGGCGCTCGCGAGGTCGCGCTGAAGATTGACCCGGGCCGCGAGCACCAGGCCGAGCCCTTCGCCCGCCGCCGCGGCTTTGGCCTCGGCCAGGTCGAGCTCGCCGGGCTCGGGGACGAGCAGCTCGACGAAATCCATCCCCGCCTTGCGCGCGCGCGCGAAGCGGTCGAAATGTTCGCGGCCGAAGGGCCGCGCGTAGAACATCGAGATGATTCCGATTTCGTTGGGCTTCATGATTTCACGGCTCCGGCGGTCAGCCCGCCGATCAGATGGCGTTGGACGAACAAGAACAGCAGCGTCACGGGCAGCGCCACCAGCGTGCCGCCGGCGGTGAGCAAGCCCCATTGGATCGTGTACTCGCCGATGAAGGATTGCAGCGCCACGGTCACGGTGCGCACGTTCTGGCCCGAGAGCATCATCGCGAACAGATACTCGTTCCACGAGGCGACGAAGATGTAGATCCCCGTCGCCGCGATCCCGGGGGCGGCGAGCGGCAGCAGCACGTGGCGGATCGCGGCCAGGCGCGACGCGCCGTCGATCATGGCCGCTTCGTCGAGCTCCTTGGGGATGCCGTTCAGGTAACTCGTCAGCATCCAGATGGCGAAGGGGATCGCGAAGGTCGCGTGGCCGAGCACGACGCCCGGCACGGTGTCGAGCAAGCCGAGCTGGCGCATCGCCACGAAGAGCGGAATGATCATCAACACGATCGGAAACATGTTGATGGTCAGGAACTGGGTCATCAGGAAACGCCGGCCCACGAAGCCGAAGCGCGAGAACGCGTAGGACGCGGGCAGCGCCAGGCCGAGCCCGAGCGCGCTGGCGCCGACCGCGACGATCAACGAGTCGAGCAGGTTCTTCGGGAAGCTGGTGCGCGCGAACAGATCGGCGTAGTGGCCGAGGGTCGGGTTTTCCGGCCAGTAGACCACGGGAAAGCGCGCGATCTCCGTATCCGGCTTGATGGAGGTGATCGCCATCCAGACATAGGGCGCCAAGGCCACGATCACGAGCAGGATCGCGGGACATTCGATCTCGAAGAAGCGGCGGGCGCGCGAGCGGCGTTCGATCATCGGAACGAATCCCGCATCGCGCGGCGCACATGGGCGAGGGCGAGCAGCATCAAGAACAGCGTCAACACCACGGCCAGCGCCGACGCGTAGCCGAACTCCATCCCGCCATAGGCGCGCAAGAAGGCGTAGAGCGGCAGCGTGTGCGTGGCATAGCCCGGCCCGCCGCCGGTCATCACCAGGATCACGTCGAGCGAATTCGCGACCCAAATCGTGCGCAGCAGCAGGGCTGTCAGGATCACGCCCTTGAGGCCGGGCCAGACCACGTGGCGGAAACGCTGCAGACGCGTGGCGCCGTCGATCTCGGCGGCTTCGTGCAATTCCGCCGGGATCGCCTGCAGCCCCGCGAGGATCGTCACCGCGAAGAACGGGAAACCTTGCCAGACGAGCGCCGCGATCACCGAGAACAAGGCCGTGTCGGGGCGTGCGAGCCACGCGACCGGCTTGTCGAGCAGCCCGACGCGCAGCAGCAGATCGTTGAGCAGGCCCAGATTGTAGTCGTAGATCCAGGTGAACATCAGCCCGATGATCACCGAGGGCAGCGCCCAGGGCACCACGATCAGCGCGCGCGCGAGCCCGCGGAAAACGAAACTCTCGTTGAGCACCAAGGCCGCGGCGAGCCCCAGCGCGAATTGCAGCCCGACCGACAGTCCGACCCAGACGAAGGAATGGCCGAGCGAGATCCAGAACGCCTCGTCGCCCAGCAGACGCTCGTAATTGCCCAAGCCGACGAAGGGCACGTTGTGCGGCCGGAACAGAACGAAGTCGTGCAGGCTCATCCACAAAGTCGTCGCCACGGGATAGAGCACCACCGCCGCCGTGGCGAGCATGGCGGGAGCGAGGAACAGATAGGGCGTGGCGCGCGAACCGACCATGTCGAAGCGAGCGGGGGCGGCGCGCACGCCGCCCCCTTCCCGTCAGCCGTGGAAGTGCCGTTCGATCGCGCGCATCATGTCGTCGGGCTCGATCTGGCCGAGCAGCGCGCGCTGCATGTTGGTCGGCCAAACGGTGCGGGTAAAATCCGCCGTCTGCGTGACGTTGGGCAGCGAGTCCGCGATGGGCACGGATTCCGCCGTGGCGTCGACGAAGCGCTTGGGATGGAGCGTCCAGTTCGCCATGCCCGAGCGCGTCACCGTCAGCTGACCGGTGAATTTGTTGAACTCGACATTGTTGGCGCCGGTGGACAGGAACGAGATCCAGCGGAACGCGGCTTGCTTGTTGCGGCTGGCGGCGAAGACCGCGTTGGACTCGTCGCCGAACGAGGTCCAGCCTTTGCCGTCGGGCGCGCGCGGCACGGGCACGGCCGAGACGCGGTCGCCGAGCGCCTGGACCATCTCGTTGGCCGAGCCGATATGGTGGATCGTCATCGCGGTGCGGCCCGCTTTGAAGTTATCGACGATCTGGCGGAACCCGTCGTTCGGCGCGGAAGGCGGGAACACATTGTGCTGGCGGCCCAGCGCCACGAACCAGCGATTGGCCGCCAGCGCCTTTGCGCTGACCATGCCGCCGCGCTCGAACGTGGCGCCACCGCCGAGCACGAACGTGCCCCAATGGTCGTGCCCGCCGCCGCCGCCGCGCATGCCGAAACCGTGCACGTCGCCGCGCGTGGTGGCGCGCGCCGCGGCGAGGAACTCGTCGAAGCTCTTGGGGGCCGCGACGTTGGCCTGCTGGAACAGGTCGACGCGGTAGTAGAGATAGAGCACGACGTACTGGACCGGGATGTAATAGCGCCGCCCGTCGGGCGCCTTGTGCAGATTCCACAGCGAGTCGGCGATGTCGGACGCGCCGGCCCAGCCGCCGAGCATCGGGTCGAGCGGTTCGAGCGCGCGCATCTCGAGCAAACGCGACATGTTGGCGAGCTTGACCATCGCGCAATCGGGCGCGTTGTTGGCCAC
>JAMNXK010000186.1 GCA_023653245.1 Tagaea sp. | reverse complement strand
GGTCGAGCCCGAGACGGGGATCACGATCTTCATCGATCCCAAGGCGTCGATGTTCGTCTTCGGCACCGAGATGGATTTCGTCGAGGAGAAGCTGCAATCGGGCTTCGTCTTCCGCAATCCGAACGAAAAAGGCCGCTGCGGCTGCGGCGACAGCTTCCACGTCTGACGTTTCGCTTTGCTATGGCCTCACCCTTCGACGGGCTCAGGGTGAGGCTATTTCGTTTTCGGCCTTATGGTGAGCCCGTCGAACCATGAGGCCGTCGCGGTAACCCGCCCGAACCGCAAGACCCCATGAACGACGCCACCGAACCGCGCTTGCGCAACGATCCGGATGTAACCGCTTGCTGGTCGTGCAAGGGCCCGGTGACGCGCGGGAATCTGTTCTGCCCGACTTGCAAGGCCGTGCAGCCGCCCGCGCCCCTCGATCATTTCGCGCGGCTGGGCCTGCCGCGAAACTTCGATCTGAAGGTTCCGGTCCTGGAGCAGCTCTATTTCGGTTTCCAGCGCCAACTCCATCCCGATCGCTTCGCCGCCGCAGCACCCAAGGCCAAGCAGATTTCCCAAAGCCAAGCCGTGGCCTTCAACGAGGCCTACGAGACCCTCAAGGATCCGCTCGCCCGGGCGGCCTATCTGCTCGCACTGGACGGCATCAAGGTCGAAGGCGAGGGGGCGCACACCATCGTCGACGAAGACCTGCTGACCGAGCAAATGGAGCGGCGCGAGGCCCTGATGGACGCCGAGGATATCCAAGCCGTCCAAGCCCTTGCCGGGGCCGCCAAATCCGACGCGGAAGCGGCGCTTTCCGCCCTTGCGTCGAGCTTCGCTTCGGGCGACAAGGACGCCGCCAAACGCGGCTATCTCCGGCTCAAATACCTCGTGAAACTGGGCGAGGAAGCCCGCGCCAGGCGCGCGCGCCTGTCGATGGCGCGCTGAACGTTTCAGCCCCCGATCCCCCGCGACCATGATGCTGCTGCAGATCCACGAACCCGGCGAGACGCCCCTGCCCCACGAGAACGAGAAGGGGCTGGCGGTGGGCATCGATCTCGGCACGACCAATTCGGTCGTGGCCTTCGCGCGCGAGCAGAAGGCCGAAGTGGTGCGCGACGCGCGCGGAGTGGGGCTCGTGCCCTCGATCGTCGCCTATATCGACGGCGCGGACCCGCTGGTCGGCGAGCTCGCGCGCCGCGAACTCCTCGACCGGCCCGAGATCGTCGTCTCCTCGATCAAGCGCCTCATGGGGCGCGGCACCGACGAACTCGCCAAGCTCGGCGGCCAGCTGCCTTACGAACTCGGGCCGCCGGCCGAAGGCGGCATGGCGCGGCTCAACATCGGCGGCAAACTGCGCACGCCGGTCGAGATCAGTGCCGACATCCTGCGCGCGGTGAAGGAGCGCGCGGAACTCGCGCTGGGCCGCAACGTCGATCGCGCGGTCGTCACCGTGCCCGCCTATTTCGACGACGCCGCGCGCACCGCCACGCGCGACGCCGCACGCCTCGCCGGGCTCGAAGTCCTGCGCTTGGTCGCCGAACCGACGGCGGCCGCACTCGCCTATGGGCTGGATAGCCACGCCGAGGGTCTTTATGCGGTCTACGATCTGGGCGGCGGCACGTTCGATTTTTCGCTCCTGCGCCTGGAGCGCGGCGTGTTCCAAGTTCTCGCCACCGGCGGCGACGCGGCGTTGGGCGGCGACGATTTCGACCACGCCGTCGCGGCCAAGTTCCTGGCCGAGCGCGGCGGTACGATGGATCGCGACCGCGTCAAGCAAGCTTTGGTCACCGCGCGTCTGGCCAAGGAATGCCTGACCGACAAGGATCCGTGGGAAGGCTTCCTCGATCTGGGCGACGAGGAGAGCGCGCACCGCCTGACCCGCGCCGAGCTCGAAGCGCTGATCGCCCCCTTGGTCGAGAAGACGATTTCCATCGCCCGCGCCACGCTCGAAGACGCGGGCATCGAGCCCGCCCAGCTCGGCGGCGTGGTGCTGGTCGGCGGCTCGACGCGCGTGCCGCTGGTGCGCGCGCGCGTGGCCGAGTTCTTCGGCAAGCCGCCGCTCGCCGGCATCGACCCCGACGAGGTCGTGGCCGTCGGCGCGGCGCTGCAGGCCGAGGCGCTGACCGCGGGCTCGGACACGCTTTTGTTGGATGTTCTGCCGCTCTCCCTCGGCCTCGAAACCATGGGCGGGATCGTCGAGAAAATCGTCGAGCGCAACACGCCCATTCCGGTCAGTCGCGCCCAGGAATTCACGACCTATCAGGACGGTCAAGCCGCCATGGCGCTGCATGTGGTCCAAGGCGAGCGCGAGATGGTCGATCAGTGCCGCTCCCTGGCGCGTTTCGCGCTCGACGGCATTCCGCCGATGGTCGCGGGGGCCGCGCGCATCCGCGTGACCTTCGCGGTCGACGCGGACGGGCTGCTCACCGTGTCGGCGAAGGAATCCTCGACCGGCATCGAATCGCGCATCGAAGTCAAACCTTCCTACGGCCTGACCGAGGAGGAGATGGCGCAGATGCTGCGCGCCTCGATCGACAACGCCGCCGAGGATATGGAGCGCCGGCTGCTGACCGAAGCACGCGT
Organism: Tagaea sp.; assembly: GCA_023653245.1. The sequence continues at coordinate 2,851 of JAMNXK010000186.1, read as the reverse complement.
CGAAGCGCGCCGCGCGGTCAACGCGGTGCAATCCGCCCTCGCGGCGGACGCCGATCTCCTGTCCGACGCCGAACGCGCGACGATCGACGCCACGATCGACGCGGTCGAACGCGCCATGTCGGGTGCCGACCGCGCCGCGATCCAGGGCGCGGCCGAGGAACTCGAACACCGCACCAAGACCTTCGCCGAGCGGCGGATGGATCGCGGCATCCGGCACGCGTTGTCGGGCCGCGCCGTCTCCGATCTCGGCGTCTGACATCCGGAAAGAAGAAGAGAGCGACCATGCCCAAAATGACCTTCGTCTACCCCGACGGCACCCGCAAGGAAGTGGAAGCGCCCGTGGGCCTTTCGGTCCTCGAAATCGCGCACCGCAACGACGTGCCGCTCGAAGGCGCGTGCGAAGGCTCGCTCGCCTGCTCGACCTGCCACGTGATCGTGGACAAGGACGATTACGAGCGCCTCAACGAGGCCACCGAGGACGAGGAGGACATGCTCGATCTCGCCTTCGGCCTGACGCATACCTCGCGCCTGGGCTGCCAGATCACCATGACCGACGAGCTCGACGGTCTGACGGTCGCGCTGCCCAACGCCACGCGCAACATGATGGTCGACAAGGCTTAAGGCGTTTCACCGCCTCATGGTTCGACAGGCTCACCATGAGGCTTGTTCCATAGGCCTCACCCTGCGACCGTCAATGGACGCTCGTGTCGAAGGGCGAGGCCGGTCCAAGAAAGACGGAGCGATCGAGATGAAGAAGCTGCGCTGGACCGACGTCAACGACATCGCCATCGAGCTCGAAGAGGCGCATCCCGACGCCGACGTGGTCAATCTGCGCTTCACCGATCTGTGGAAATGGGTCCAGGCGCTGCCGAGCTTCGGCGACGATCCGCAGAAATCGAACGAGAAGATTCTGGAGGCGATCCAGATGGCTTGGCTCGACGAGCGGAAGTGAGCGCGCTCTGGGCCAAAGGCGGGCTGTTCGAAAAGCTCCGCGGCGCTTGCGCGGAATCGTGGGAGAGCTACGTCGATCACGTGTTCGTGCGCGGGCTCGGCGACGGCACGCTGCCGGCGGAGAGCTTCAAGCACTATCTCGTGCAGGACTATCTGTTCCTGATCCACTACGCGCGCGCTTGGGCGCTGGCGAGCTACAAGGCCGACAATCTGACGGATATGCGCTTGGCCAACGACAGCGTGAAGGCGATCCTCGACGTCGAGATGGGGCTGCACGTGAAATACTGCGCGCAGTGGGGCATCCCGACCGCCGATATCGAGACCTACGAGGAGTCCGAGGCGACGCTCGCCTATACCCGCTTCGTGCTCGAGGCCGGCCATCAGGGCGATATCCTCGATCTCGCGGTGGCGTTGGCCCCGTGCGCGCTCGGCTACGCGGAAGTCGCCGCGCGCCTGAACGCGGCACCCACGCGCCGGATCGACGGCAATCCCTATAATTCCTGGATCGACATGTATGCCGGCCCCGAATTCCGCGACGTGGCGCGCGGCACGGCCGATTTCGTCGATCGCTTGTGGATCGCGCGGGCGGGTGGGGCGCGCTTCGAATCCTTGGCCACGACTTTCGACCGCGCCTGCCGCCTGGAAGCGTCGTTCTGGCGCATGGGTATGGAGCGGGCGTCGTGACACCCGTGATCGATCTCGGTCTTCCCCCCGGTTCCCGCGTGGTTGTGGCCATGTCGGGCGGGGTGGATTCGTCGGTGACGGCGGCTTTGCTGCGGGAAGCGGGCTACGACGTCGTCGGCGTGACGCTCCAGCTCTACGACCATGGCGCCGCCGTGCAGAAGAAGGGCGCTTGCTGCGCGGGGCAAGACATCCACGACGCGCGCAACGTCGCCGAACGCATCGGCATTCCGCACTACGTGCTCGACTACGAGAGCCGCTTTCGCGACGCGGTGATCGCCGATTTCGTCGAGAGCTACGCGCGCGGCGAAACGCCGATCCCGTGCGTCCAATGCAACCGCACGGTCAAGTTCCGCGATCTGCTCGCGGTCGCGCGGGACTTGAACGCGGCGGCGCTGGCCACGGGCCATTACGCGCGGCGCGTGGCCGGGCCCGAGGGGGCCGAGCTCCATCGCGCCGAGGACGACAGCCGCGACCAGAGCTATTTCCTGTTCGCGACCACGAAGGCACAACTCGACTTCCTGCGCTTTCCGCTCGGCGGCATGCCGAAGTCGGAGGTGCGCGCGCACGCCGAGCGCCTGAACCTGCCCGTCGCCGCCAAGCCCGACAGCCAGGACATCTGCTTCGTGCCCGACGGCAATTACGCCAAGCTCGTCCAGCGCTTGAAGCCCGGTGCCGCCGAGCCCGGCGAGATCGTGGATCTTTCGGGCAAGGTGCTGGGCCGGCACGAGGGCACGATCAAATACACGGTCGGGCAGCGGCGCGGCCTCGCGCTGTCGGAATCGCGCGGGCCCGACGCCGAGCCGCTTTACGTCGTGCGTGTCGAGCCCGAAGCCAAGCGCGTGATCGTGGGTCCGCGCGCGGCACTGGCCGAGCGCGCGATCGCGCTCACGGGCGTGAATTGGCTCGGCCGCGCGGGCGACACCGCGCGCGACGTGGCGGTCAAAGTCCGCTCGACCACCCAGCCCAAGCAAGCGCATCTCGAACTGGGCGAGAACGGTGCGGCGTCGATCGCGTTGGCCGAGCCCGAATACGGCGTCGCCGCAGGCCAGGCGGCGGTGTTCTACGACGGCACCCGCGTGCTCGGCGGCGGCTGGATCAAGCGCAAGGCGGCATAGAGCCCTTTCGACCTAGTCGTACTCACCTGCGCCGCAGGAATTTTTCGTCGTGGGTAGGAGAAGGGCGAAGACGCGTAGCGGTGCGTACGCGCGAGCCCTTC
>JAMNXK010000185.1 GCA_023653245.1 Tagaea sp. | reverse complement strand
CCAGACCGTCGCCGCGGCGACCGAACAACTGTCGAGCTCGGTGCGCGAGATCGCCCGCCAAGTCGCCGACAGCGCCGCCGCCGCCGGCTCGGCCGTGTCGCAGGCCGAAAGCACCAACGCGACCGTCGCCACTTTGGCCGAAGCCGCGGCCAAGATCGGCGACGTGGTCAAGCTCATCTCCGACATCGCGGGCCAGACCAACCTGCTCGCGCTGAACGCCACGATCGAAGCCGCGCGCGCCGGCGAAGCGGGCAAGGGTTTCGCGGTCGTCGCCTCGGAGGTGAAGAACCTCGCCACGCAGACCGCGCGCGCGACCGAGGACATCTCGCGCCAGATCGGCGACATCCAGGTCGCGACCCAAAAGGCCGTCGGCGACATCAAGGGGATCGGCGAGACGATCCGGCGTATCCACGAATCGTCGAGCGCCATCGCAAGCGCCGTCGAGGAGCAAGGGGCGGCGACCGGCGAGATCGCGCGCAACGTGCAGCAAGCCGCGCGCGGCAGCCAGGCCGTCGCCTCGACGATCGAAGAGGTGGATCGCGCGGCGGGCGCCACGGGCTCGGCCGTCGGCCGCGTATCGGAAGCCAGCACGGCGCTCGGCGCGCAGTCCGATCGCTTGCGCGACGAGGTCGCGCGGTTCCTGACGCGCGTGCGCGCCGCTTAGACGGAAACGTCGAGCTGGAAGCCGCGGCCTTGGCGGCCGGCGGCCGAGCGGCTGGCGACGGCGTTGAGCGTATTGGCCGTCGTGTCGGTCGCTTGACCGGTGCCGGTGCTGGATTTGCTCTCGCGGCTCGACTCGGATTGACCGGCGGCTTGCGGCGCTTGGAAGGTCTGCGTCTGTTGGACGACATTGACCGTGCGCTGCGCCGCCGCGGCGACCAATTGCTGCGCTTGGCTGGCGCCGGCCTGCACTTGGTTGTTGGCCGCGATCTGCTGCTGCAGATACGGATTGCGCAGCAATCCGCCCGCGTTGAGATTCGAGGCGATATCCATGGGCTTCAATGTATCACCGAAGCCGTACCGTACTCAAGCCAATGCCCGCCTTGCGAGTTCGGCCACGCGCGGCAGGAAAGGTTCCGGTCCGGTCTCGATCCGCGCGAGGTCGAACCAGCCGGCCTCGTGCACGTCGTCGTTCGCGATCGGCTCGCCGTCGAGATAGCGGCACAGATAGGCCACCAAAACATAGTGGAACTCGAGCGCGCCATCCGGCCCGTGCACGATCGTGTCGAGCACGTCGAGTGCTTGGAGCGCTTCGGCGCGCACCCCGGTTTCCTCGGCGAGTTCGCGGATCGCGGCTTGGGCGACCGTCTCGCCCCATTCGATCTTGCCGCCAGGAAAGCCCCAGCGCCCCGGGTCGGGCGGATTGGCCCGGCGCACCAGCAGAACTTTGCCGGCGCGCGGGACGATCGCCAGGGCGGCGGGGCGGGGGAAGATTTCCGGGGTCACGCGCAATCCGGTAGCCCGCCGCCAGGCGTCTTGACAAGGGGCGCCCGGCGGGACCAGTTTGCCCCCGATGGTTCCCGCCAGGGATTCAAAGGGAACGCGGTAAAACCGCGGCTGCCCCCGCAACTGTGCGCGGCGAGCCGTTTCGTCACGATGCCACTGGGCCGGAACCCCGGGAAGGCGACGGAACGGCAACGACCCGCGAGCCAGGAGACCTGCCATCGCAGTCGGTCACGTGCGGCCGCATCGGGCGGGGTGTCCCGGGGCGTCTGTCGCGAGTGACGCACCGATCGAAAGCGTTCCGCCCGTGAGCATTCCCACGCCGACTCTCGACATCTGCAATCGCTGCCGTCCGCAAGGCTGGGAAGGCGCGCTCGAAGACCGTCCGGGGCGCAAACTCGCCCAAGCGGTCGACGCCGAAATCGCCCGGCGCGGTCTCGTCGGCGTGGCGCGCCGCGACATCTACTGCCAAAGCCAGTGCAAACGCGCTTGCACCGTCGCGTTCGCGGGCGGGGCCGAGCGGTTTACCTTCCTGTTCGGCGATCTCGATCCCGAGAAGCATGTTGGCGACGTGATCGATGGGTTTCTCGCCTATCGCGACCGGTCGGACGGATTTTTGCCGCGCGCCGAGCGACCCGAGCCTTTGCGCAACGGCATTCTCGCGCGCATCGCGCCACCCGGCTGGGCGGGGGAGTTGGTGCTGGACCGCAAAAACGTTATAGTATAACAAAACGATTTCCGAGGGGGAGTTCGCTATGGTCTTTCGCTGGATCGCCACCGCGTTGGTCGCGCTTGCGCCATTCACCGCCAGCGCGCAAACGCGCCCGCTGGTCGTCGGCCAGAGCTTCCTGACCGAGTCCCTCGATCCCGTTCAAGGCGTGGCCGCCTGGGCGCTGCAATCCCATGGCGTGGCCGAGACCTTGTTCACGGTCGATCGCCAAGGCCGCGTCGTGCCGCATCTGGCCGAAAGCGTGCGCCGCGACGGCGAAGCGTTCGTGATCCGGCTGAAGCCCGATCTCAAATTCGCGGACGGCTCGAAGCTCGATGCCGACGCGCTGAAGGCGTCGCTCGAACGATCGACGCGCGAAAATCCGCGCGCGCGCGCGCAGACCGGCGCGCTCGCGTTGGATGTGCTGGACGCGCGCGAACTGCGCATCAAGCCCGAGCGGCCGGTCGCCGCCATCGAAAGCGTGCTCGCCGAGTTTCCGCTGGCGATCCATCGTTTCGACGGCACGGCCGCGCATATGACCGGCCCGTTCCGCGCGGTCGAGTTCCGCCGCGGCGAATCGTTGCGTCTGGAGCCCAATCCGCATTTTCGCGAGGCGGCGTCGCGGCCTTTCGTGACGATCCGGCGCGTGGGCGACGCACAGACTTTGGCGCTGGCGCTGGAAAGCGGCGAGATCGACATCGCGTTCAATCTCGCGCCCGAGACCCTGCCGCGCTTGGGGCGCCGCGCGGGCTTGACCGTCAAATCCACGCCGGTCGCCTACCAGTACATGATGCTGCTCAACACGGCGAAAGCGCCGTTCGACGACGCGCGCGTGCGCCGCGCGGCCGATCTTGCGATCGAACGCGCGACGCTGACCGCCGCGGTCCAGGGCGGGGAAGCGGCGAGCGGCATGTTCCCGCGCGTCTTCCCCTTCGCGAGCGAAGCGATCCGGCCGACCGATCCGCGCGAAGCCGGGCGCCTGCTCGACGAAGCGGGCTGGCGGGCGGGGGCGAACGGCCAGCGCGCCAAGGACGGACGGCCGCTCGAGTTCACGCTCACGACCTATCCGCAGCGCCCCGACCTCGTCACCTTGGCGCCCGTCATTCGCGCCAATCTCGAACGGCTCGGATTCCGCGTGCGCGTGGAAACCAGCGAGGCGATCTCGGCCCAGCTCCAGGCCAAGCGCTTCGACGCGGCGTTGTGGGCGATGCACGCAGCCCCCGGCGGCGACGGCGCCTTCGCGTTCGAGCAATATCTGCGCTCGACGGGGCCGTCCAACTTCATGTCCTTCGCCGATCCCGCGCTCGACGCGGCACTCGACCGTTTGCGCGAGATCGACGCGGCGGCGCCGCGCGCGGCCGCGTTGCGCGACATCGAACGCCATGTCTTCGCGGCGTCACCCATCGTCTATCTGATGACGCCGGTCTGGCATGTAGGCCTTTCGGCGCGCGCGTCCGACTACGTGCCGTACCCGTCGGACTACTACGTCGTGCGCGCCGATCTCCGCGCGCGGCCCTGATGCGCGTTCCCGCCGCCGAGATCGCGCGCGCGGCGCTGCTGCTGTGGCTCGCCAGCGTGGCGGCCTTCGCGGTGGTGCGCGCGATGCCGGCCGATCCGGCGGTGCTGAGCCTGCTCGCTTTCGGTCAAGCGGCCGATCCCGAAACGGTGGCGGCGCTGCGCGCCGAATGGGGGCTCGACCGGGCCTTGCCGCTCCAATACCTGGCGTGGCTCGGAGATTTCCTGACCGGCGAGTGGCGGCGCTCGTTCCGCACGGGCGCGCCGATCCTCGACGAGTTCGCCGCGCGCTTGCCGGTGAGCTTGATCGTGGGCTTCGGCGGATTGGCCGTGGCGCTCGCCGCCGTCGGGCCCTTGGCGGTCGCCGCCGCCAAGCATCCGCACGGACTTGCCGCGCGGCTGCTCGACGCGGCGACGTTGGGCGCGCAAGCGATCCCGGCCTTTTGGCTCGGCTGTTTGCTGATCTGGCTGTTCGCGGTCGAGTTCCGCGCGCTCGATATCCTGGGCGAGGGACCCCAGCGCTACGCGCTGCCGATTTTGATCGTCGCGTTCACGGGGCTGGGGCCGCTCGCGCAAGTCTATCGCGCCGGCCTCGCCGAGGTCGGCCGCTCGGATTATCACCGCACGGCATTGGCCAAAGGCGCCGATCCGGACACCGTTCTCGCCGCGCAAGGCGGACGCTACGCGCGCCTGGGGCTGAGTGCGGCGTTGACCGCCGAGGCGGGCTGGGTCGTCGGCGGCACGGCCGTGGTCGAGATCGTGTTCGGCCTGCCGGGGATCGGCGCGTTCCTGGTCGAGAGCATCGCCGTGCGCGATTACTTCGTGCTGCAGGCCTATATCGTGGTCGCGGCCGCTTGGATGCTGACGATCGCGTTGGTCGCGGCGACCGCGCGGCGCGTGCTCGACCCGAGGGAGCGCTGATGTCCCATCACGCGCCCGCCGCGATCGAACGCAAGATCTGGCTCGTGCCGGCCCTGGCCGCGACCGCGGCGGCGTTCGCGCTCTGGCAGCCGCACGCGCCCGACGCGATCGACGTGTTCAACCGCCATGCCGCGCCCTCGCTCGCGCATTGGCTGGGCACGGACCATCTGGGTCGCGACGTCGCGTCGCGGGTGATGGCGGGGATGGGGCGGACGTTCCTGGCGCTCGGCATCGTCGCGGCGATGTGCGTGGGGCTCGGCCTCGCGGTCGGTCTTGCGGCGGCCAGTGCGGCGGGCTTCGCGCGCGCCGGCCTGCTGCGCCTGGCCGAGTTCGCGTCGGTCGTGCCGTCGCTGATCGTCGCGGTCGCGATCGTGGCGCTGTTCGGCTTCGACGCGGTCACCGCGGGTATCGCGCTCGGCCTGGGCGCATGGGGTCCTTACGCGCTGCTCGCCGATGGGCTCGCCCGCCGCGCGCTCGCCGAGCCTTACGTCCTGGCGGCGCGCGCGCTGGGGGCGGGGCGGGTGCGCGTGCTGTTCCGCCACGTGCTGCCCGCGATCCTCGACACGCATCTGGCCTATCTGGGTGCGAAGCTCGGCCGGGTGGTGATCGCCTACGCGGCGTTGGCGTTTCTGGGCCTCGGCGCGGATGCCGGGCGGCCCGATTGGGGGGCGATGCTGTTCGAGTACCGCCTGTTCATGTTCGACCATCCGGGCCTGATGCTGTGGCCCGGCTTCGCCATCGTGGCGAGCTGTGCGGCGTTGCGCGCGGGGCTCGGCAAAGACACCGGCGCGCGCGTGCCGGCGAGCTCGGGCGAAACCCAAGCGGCGATCGCCTG
>JAMNXK010000184.1 GCA_023653245.1 Tagaea sp. | reverse complement strand
GGAAGATCAGCGCCGGATAGGTGTTGAGCCAGCCCAGCGAGCGCATGGTCTGGAACAGCGGCACCATCAGCGAGATCAGCGGGAACATCGACACCGCCAGCAGCAGCGACAGGATCAGATTCCGGCCGGGCAGGCGCAAGCGCACGATCGAATAGGCGGCCAGCGCCGAGACGAAGATGCACAACGCGGTCGACAGCGTGGCCACGACCACGCTGTTCCACATGAACAGCATGATCGGCTGGTCGACGAAGACGCGGGTGTAGTTCAGCAGCGTCGGCGCTTCGGGGAAGATCGTGATCGGATAGCGCAGCAGCTCGGTTTCGGTCTTCAGCGAGGTGAAGAAGATCCACAGCGCCGGGAAGAAGCCGTTCAGCGCGACGATCGTGCCCGCCAGGATGACGGTCTTGCGTTTTCCAAGATTGGCCAACATGGCTCAATGCCTCCCGGTGTCGCGCCGCGTGTGGCGCAGATAGACCGACGTCGCCGCCGCCGACACGACGAACATGATCGCCGCCAGCGCCGAGCCGTAGCCGATGTCGAGGAAGTCGATGGTGGTCTTGTGGATGTACATGGCCATGGTCTCGGTCGCGTTGCCCGGACCGCCATTGGTCATCGCATAGGGAATGTCGAAGGTCTGGATCGCGGTGATGGTGCGGAAGATCAGCGCCACGACGATCGCGGGCTTGAGCATGGGGAGCGTGATCTCCACGAACTGCTGCCATTTGCTCGCCCCGTCGACTTCGGCGGCTTCGTAGAGCGATTTGGGGATGGTCTGCAGCCCCGCGAGCAGGATCAGCGCCATGAAGGACGAGGACTTCCACACGATCGCCACGCACACCGCGAAAAAGGCGAGGTTGGGATCGGTGATCCAGTTCTGCGGCGACAGGCCGACCAGCTCGAAGGCGGCGTTCACGATGCCCGAGCGATACTCGAAGAACCAGCGGAAGATCAGGCCCGCGAAAACGAGCGGCAGCGCCCAGGGCAGCAGCAGGCCCAGGCGCACCGGCCACTTGACCTTGAAGGGCTGGTTGGCGAGCAGCGCCAGGCCCAGGCCGACGATCAAGGCGCCGGGCACGGTGATCAGCGCGAAGATCACGGTGTTGAGCGTCGCGTGCCAGAAATTGCCGTCCTCGGTGAGCGCGTAGACGTAGTGCTCGAACCCGATGAAGCGCCAGCCCGGCCGCGTGAGGCGGTAGGAATAGAGCGAGTTGATCAGCAGATCGACGATCGGATAGACGACCACCGCGAGCAGCAGCAAGGCGGCGGGGGCGAGCAGCGCGAAGCCGAGCAGACGCTCCGATTTCTCGAGCTTGCTGAGCTTGTAGCGCTTGGCGGGTTGCGCGGTGGCGGTCACGGTCGCTCCCATCGTCGCGAGAGAAAAGGAAAGGGGCGGACCCGAAGGCCCGCCCCCGTCGTCGTCAGCGATAGACCCGCGTCAGGCGCGAGTTCATGTCCGCGATCGCTTGGTCGGCGGTGCGCGTGCCGGCCAGGAAGGCGTTCATGTTCGTGCGCAAGATCTCCGAGATTTCCGGATAGTCCGGCGAGACCGGGCGCGAGCGCGCGGTCACGACGGAGTTGCGCGCGAACTCGAACCAGGGGTTCACCCGCAGCACGTCCGGATCCGAATAGACCTCGGCGAAGACCGGCAGATGCGAGGCGAGGATCGCCTGCATCTTCGAGACTTCCGGCGAGGACAGGAAGCGCACGAGGTTCACCGCCGCCGGCTTGTTGCGCGAGAAGGCGGAAACCGCGACCTGCCAGCCGCCGATGCAAGTGGCCGGCTGGTTGCCCGCGAAAGCCGGGAGCGGGGCCACGCGCACGCGGTCCTTCACCTGGCTGTCGGCGTCGTTCTGGAAGCGGTTCCAGGCGTAGCCCCACTGCATGGCGAACAGCAGGTTGCCCGCTTGGAAGTCCACGCGGATGCGGTCCGTCGGGATTTCCGCGAGGTTGGGCGGCGTCACGTTCTGGGCCTTCAGATCGGCCCACAGCTGGAACGAGCGGCGCATTTCGGCCGAGTTCACGTTCGGCCGGCCTTGCGCGTTCAGGAATTGACCGCCGGCGCCCCACATCGGCACGAGCATCGTGCACACCGTGCCTTCGATGGGCGCGCCCGCCGTCGAGAAGCCGCGGAGGTTCTGGTTGTTCTCGCCTTGCATCACGGTGCGGGCGTGGGACTGCAACTCCTCCCACGTGCGCGGCGCTTGCAGGTTGTACTTCTGCAGCAGGTCGGTGCGGTAGTACAGGAACTGCGCGTCGGCGAAGTAGGGCAGCGCCACGACGCGGCCATTGACGATATTGGCTTCGCGATAGGCGGGCAGATAGCGGCCCATCACCGCGTCGCGCTCGGCGCCGAGATACTGGTCGAGCGGCTCGGCCCAGCCGGCGGCGGCGAATTGGGCGGGACGGATCACGTCGATCAGCATCACGTCGATGACCGAATCGCGGCTGGTCAGCACGGTGTTGAGATATTGCTGCTGCTGGTCGGAGGTCGCACCGCCGATCTCGACGGCGACCTGCACGCCGGGATTGCGCTGCTGGAACAGGTCGAGGATTTGGCGCATCACGTCGGGGCGCTGCTGGCCGCCGACGAAGACGCGCAAGGTGGTCTGCTGGGCGTCGGCCGGAGCCGCCGCCATCGCCAGCGGCAGTGCCAAAGCCGCCGAAGCGAACAAGGCGCGGAACTTGGTCATGTGTGTCGTCCTCCCTGGAAGTTTCGTTCGAACGTCGCGACCTACCAACCGGGTCCGCGGATTGCGGCTCCGCTATCGGGGTCGAACAGATGGAATTTTCGCATTTCGAAGCCGGTCGCCAAGGGCGAACCCGCGCGCATGTCGGCGTCGGGCGAGAATCGCCCGGTGAGTTCGCCCTCGCCCACGCGCAAGAGGCCGAGGGTTTCGGCGCCCAGCGGCTCGGTGAGTTGGACTTGCGCGGTGACGGCGGCGATTTCGGGGCCCGGCGCCGGATTGGCGAGCACGTTCTCCGGACGGATGCCGAAGGTCAGCTTCTTGCCGGCATGCACGGCGCAAACCCCGCGGCGCGATTCCGGAACCGCGAGTTTGACCCCGCCGCCCAAGGCGATCGACGCCCCGCCATCGCCGATCGTGCAATCGAGGAAGTTCATCGGCGGCGAGCCGGTGAAGCCGGCGACGAATTTATGGGCCGGACGGTTGTAGATCTCGTCGGGCTTGCCGACTTGGATGATGTTGCCGGCCGAAAGCACCACGATCTTGTCGGCGAGCGTCATCGCCTCGACCTGGTCGTGGGTCACGTAGATCACGGTGTTCTTGAGGCGCTTGTGGAGCTTGTTGATCTCCACGCGCATCTCGGCGCGCAGCTGGGCGTCGAGATTCGACAAGGGCTCGTCGAACAGGAAGGCCTTGGGATTGCGCACGATCGACCGGCCCATCGCCACGCGCTGGCGCTGGCCGCCCGACAGCTGGCCGGGCTTGCGTTCGAGCAGATGCTCGATGCGCAAAATGGCGGCGGCTTCGTTGACGCGCTGCTGGATCTCGCTCTCCGGCCGTTTGCGCAGGCGCAAGCCGAAGGCCATGTTCTCGAACACGGTCTTGTGCGGATAGAGCGCGTAGTCCTGGAACACCATGGCGATGTCGCGCTCGCGCGGCGGCAGGTCGTTGACGACCTTGTCGCCGATGCGCACTTCGCCGTCGGTGATGCCCTCGAGGCCCGCGATCATGCGCAGCAAGGTCGACTTGCCGCAGCCCGAGGGCCCGACGAAGACGCAGAACTCGCCCGATTTGATGTGGAGATCGACGCCGTGAATCACGGCGGTCGTGCCATAGGCTTTGACGACTTTCGTCAGGACGACGTCGGCCACGGCTTTCAGCTCCTCCCCAAGGGCGGCCAATTTTTTGGCCGCTTGTTGTTAGGTAGCGCTAACATCTCATAGCGTCGGATCGGTGTCAATGAGGTTTTTACGGAAAAAAGTGCTGGATTTCTGTTCTGATATCGCTAACATGCCAGGCGATTCAGCGACCGGCCCGCCTGCCAAGACGGTCGGCGCCTGGGGGTAGGCGATGGCCGAGCACGATTCCGAAAACCCGAATTTACGAAGCCGGCGCTGGTACATGGCGACGGATATGCGCGCCTTCGCCCATCGTCAGCGCACCCAGCAAATGGGTTTTCGCCGCCAGGACTTCATGGGCAAGAAGGTGGTGGCGATCGTCAACACCTGGAGCGAGATGTCGCCCTGCCATATCCATCTGCGCGACCGCGCCGAGGCGGTCAAGCGCGGGGTCTGGCAGGCCGGCGGCTTCCCGGTCGAGCTGCCCGCGTTGTCGCTGGGCGAGGTCATCGTCAAGCCGACGACGATGATGTACCGGAATTTCCTGGCGATGGAGACCGAGGAGCTGCTGCGTTCGCATCCGGTGGACGGTGCGGTGCTGCTCGGCGGCTGCGACAAGACCACGCCGGGCCTCATCATGGGTGCCGTGTCGATGGGCTTGCCGTGCCTTTACGTGCCGGCGGGGCCGATGTCGAACGGCCAGTGGCGCGGCCAGAAGGTCGGGGCGGGCACGCATACGCGCAAATTCTGGGACGAGCTGCGCGCCGGCAAGATCACCCAGGAAGATTGGGTCGAACTCGAAAGCCGCATGACGCGCTCCTACGGCACCTGCAACACGATGGGCACGGCCTCGACCATGACCTCGATCGTCGACGCGATGGGCCTCACGCTGCCCGGCGCGTCGTCGATTCCGGCGGCGGATTCGGGGCATATCCGCATGGCGCAGGATGCCGGCGAGCGCATCGTCGGCATGATCGGCGAGAATCTCACGCCCGATCGCGTGCTCACCGCCAAGGCGTTCGAGAACGGCCTCGCCACGTTGATGAGCCTCGGCGGCTCGACCAACGCGGTCGTGCACCTGATCGCCATGGCGCGGCGCGCGGGCCATGGGATGACGCTCGACGATTTCGACCGCGCCGGGCGGCGCTTCCCCGTGCTTGCCAACGTCTTCCCCGCCGGCAGCAATTTGATGGAGGATTTCTACTTCGCCGGCGGCGTGCTCGGATTGCTCAAGCGCCTCGAAGCCGATCTGCATCTCGATTGCCTGACGGTCAACGGCAAGACGCTCGGCGAGAATCTCGCGCGCGCAAGCGTGTGGAACGACGACGTGATCCGCAGCCGCGACAATCCCATCACCCGCGCCGAACCCATCGCGGTCCTGAAGGGCAACCTCGCACCCGACGGCGCGGTCATCAAAGCCTCCGCCGCCGATCCCAAACTCGCCAAGCATCGGGGCAAGGCGCTGGTGTTCAAGAACCACGCCGATCTTTCCGCGCGCATCGACGATCCCGCGTTGCCGGTCGATGCGAGCACCGTGCTCGTGTTGCAGGACGCAGGGCCGGTCGGCGGCCCCGGCATGCCCGAATGGGGCGCGTTGCCGATTCCCAAGAAGCTGCTGGCCCAAGGCGTGCGCGACATGGTGCGCGT
>JAMNXK010000183.1 GCA_023653245.1 Tagaea sp. | reverse complement strand
CTGAGCCGCGGCCCCAAGAACAAAGCGTCGGACAAGACCGACGCCGAAGAAGAGGGCGCGCCCGAGGATTTCGCGGCGCGCAAGGTGGAGGGGCGCGCGCTCGTCGTGCATCCCGCGCTCAAGCGCAAGCTCGACGCCGCCGATCCTTCCTCCCGCGCGCCCGAGGACAAGCTCGAAGAAGCCTGCGGCCTGGCGCGCGCGATCGATCTCAAGATCGCGCATGCCGAGGTCGTGCGCCTGGCGTCGTTCCGGCCGTCGACCCTGATGGGCGAGGGCGTGGTCGAGCGCCTGGGCAAGATCGTCAAGGACGAAGGCATCGCGGTGGCGATCGTCGACGCGCTGCTCGGTCCCGTCCAGCAGCGCAATCTCGAGAAGGAATGGAAGTGCAAGGTCATCGACCGCACCGGCCTGATCCTCGAGATTTTCGGCACGCGCGCGCGCACGGCCGAAGGCCGCCTGCAGGTCGAACTCGCCCAGCTCACCTATCAACGCTCGCGCCTGGTGCGCACCTGGAGCCATCTCGAACGCCAGCGCGGCGGCTTCGGCTTCTTGGCCGGCCCCGGCGAATCCCAGCTCGAAAGCGATCGCCGCCAGATCGGCGACAAGATCATTCGGCTCAAGAAGGACCTCGAAGAGGTCAAGCGCACCCGCGCGCTGCACCGCAAGGCGCGCGCGCGCGTGCCCTATCCGGTGGTGGCACTCGTCGGCTACACCAACGCGGGCAAGTCGACGCTGTTCAACCGCCTCGTGCACGCGCGCGTGCTCGCCGCCGACATGCTCTTCGCCACGCTCGATCCGACGATGCGGGCACTGGCGCTGCCCTCGGGGCGGAAGATCATCCTCTCCGACACGGTGGGCTTCGTCTCCGACCTGCCGCACGATCTGGTCGCGGCCTTCCGCGCCACGCTCGAAGAAGTGCTGGCGGCCGATCTGGTGCTGCATGTGCGCGACGTCTCGCATCCCGAGAGCGAGGCGCAAGGGGCCGACGTGCGCAAGGTGCTGGCCGAGCTCGGCCGGGCCGGCGAAGCGGACGACCAGTTCGTCGAGGTCTACAACAAGCTCGACCGTCTCGATCCCGAAGCGCGATCGGCATGGACCGAACGCGCCGCGCGCGAGGACGACGCGGCGTGCGTGTCGGCGATCACGGGCGAGGGGATCGACCGGCTGCTCGCGACGATCGACACGCGCCTGGCGGCGACGCGCCAGACGGTCGAATACGATCTGCCCTTCGCCGACGGCGCGGCGCTGGCCTGGCTGCACGAGCATGGCCAGGTGCTGGAATCGCGCGCCGAAGAAGGGCATCTTCACGTGATCGTGGCGCTCGACCCGGCCGACC
Organism: Tagaea sp.; assembly: GCA_023653245.1. Next base: position 4,122 of record JAMNXK010000183.1, on the reverse strand, counting down.
GGCAGCGCTTCGAGCATCGTTTGAGGACCGCCTTGTGATCGAACGCAAACTCCCGCCCATCGAAGTCCGGCCGCGCGATCTGTCGCGCTGGCGCAAGTCGAACACGGGCATCGATTTCGTCCATGTCTTCGCCGGGCCCGAGCCCGGGCCGACGGTGATGACCGTGGGGTTGACCCACGGAAACGAGTTTTGCGGCGCGGAGGCGCTGCATTGGGCGCTCGATCTCGGCTTGCGGCCGCGCCGCGGCACGTGGATCGTCGCGTTCTCGAACGTCGAAGCCTATCTGCGTTTCGATGCGACCAAGCCGCTCGACTCGCGCTTCGTCGATCGCGACATGAACCGCGTCTGGCGCGACGATTGGATCGACGGCGAGGGCACGCGCGAGGCGATCCGTGCGGGCGAGCTGCGGCCTTTCGTGCGGCGCGCGGATTTCCTGCTCGACCTCCATTCGACCGCCTTCGCGAACCGGCCCTTCTATGTGGGCGCCAATCTTCCGCGCGTGCGCGAACTCGCCACACGCTTGGCCTATCCCAAATCGCTGCTGCTGCAGAACGCCAAGTTCGACGGCAAGGTGATGGTCGAGTACGGCGACTTCGCCGAGGCGGCGTCGCACAAGACGGCACTGGTCGTCGAATGCGGCGCGCATTTCCTGCGCGGTTCGGTCGAGGTCGCCAAGCACGCGCTGATCGCGTTCCTCGAAGCGACGGATATGATCGAGCCCGAAGTCGCGCGGCGGCTCAAGCCGTCGGTGCCGCCCTGCGAGCCGGGCGTCTACGAGATCGAGCGCGTGCACGTCGCCAAGCACGAGAAGCTCGAATTCCTCGCCCCCTATATCGGTTTCGAGGAAGTTCCCCAGGGCACCAAGATCGCCATGGACGGGCCCGACGTTATCGAAGCGCCCTTCGATCGCTGCGCCATTCTGTTCCCCAAGGCCATCCCCGTGCAGGGCCGCGAGTTCGTTACCCTGGCACGGCGAGTCGACTGATTCCGTCGTCCCGGACGCCCAAAGGGCGATCCGGGACCTTTGGCAGAATATGGCACCAACCTCGGCAAAAGACCCCGGGTCTGCGCTTCGCGCCGCCCGGGGTGACGTGCAGGGCTTTCGCTAACTCTCTCGAAATCTTCATATAATTAGGCCTTGCGTTCGCCCTCTGGGTTCCCTAAATACCCTGGCACTCGACGGACGGGACTGCTAACAACCCCGGCCCGGCGGGCGTCAATACCGCAAAAGGCGGAGGAGAGACCCATGAAGTTCAAACCGTTGAACGATCGCGTTCTGGTCGAAGCCCTCGACCAAGAGACCAAGACCAAGGGCGGCATCATCATCCCCGACACCGCCAAGGAAAAGCCCCAGCAGGGCAAGGTGATCGCGGCCGGCCCCGGTGCCCGCACCGAAGACGGCAAGCTCCAGCCGATGGGCGTGAAGGCCGGCGACAAGATCCTGTTCGGCAAATGGTCGGGCACGGAAGTGAAGATCGACGGCAAGGACCTTCTGATCATGAAGGAATCCGACATCCTCGGCGTGATCGACTGATCGCGGCCGCCGTCAACCCCCACTCAATTTCGAAGGAACGAATCCAATGGCAGCCAAAGACGTGAAATTCGGCGGCGACGCGCGCGCGCGCATGCTGCGCGGCGTCGACATCCTGGCCGACGCGGTCAAGGTGACCCTCGGTCCCAAGGGCCGCAACGTGGTGATCGACAAGGCGTTCGGCGCCCCGCGCATCACCAAGGACGGCGTGACGGTCGCGAAGGAGATCGAGCTCGCCGACAAGTTCGAGAACATGGGCGCCCAGATGGTGCGCGAAGTGGCCTCGAAGACCAACGACGCCGCCGGCGACGGCACCACGACCGCCACGGTCCTGGCCCAGGCGATCGTCCGTGAAGGTGCCAAGTCGGTCGCGGCCGGCATGAACCCGATGGACCTCAAGCGCGGCGTCGACATGGCCGTCGAGAAGGTCGTCGCGGACCTCAAGAAGCGCTCGAAGAAGATCTCGACCTCGGACGAAGTGGCCCAAGTGGGCACCATCTCGGCCAACGGCGAGAAGGACATCGGCGAGATGATCGCCAAGGCGATGCAGAAGGTCGGCAACGAGGGCGTGATCACGGTGGAAGAGGCCAAGAGCCTCGAGACCGAGCTCGACGTCGTCGAGGGCATGCAGTTCGACCGCGGCTACCTGTCGCCGTACTTCGTCACCAACGCCGACAAGATGACGGTCGAGCTCGAAAGCCCGTACATCCTGATCCACGAAGCGAAGCTGTCGTCCCTGCAGCCCTTGCTGCCGGTGCTCGAAGCGGTCGTGCAGACGGGCAAGCCGCTGCTGATCGTCGCCGAGGAAGTGGAAGGCGAGGCGCTGGCCACGCTGGTCGTGAACAAGCTGCGCGGCGGCCTCAAGGTCGCGGCCGTCAAGGCGCCGGGCTTCGGCGATCGCCGCAAGGCGATGCTCGAGGACATCGCGATCCTGACGTCGGGCCAGGTCATCTCGGCCGATCTCGGCATCAAGCTCGAGAATGTCGGCATCGACATGCTCGGCCGCGCCAAGAAGATCTCGATCGACAAGGACAACACCACGATCGTCGAGGGCATGGGCAAGAAGAAGGACATCGAAGCCCGCTGCTCGCAGATCAAGGCGCAGGTCGAAGAGACCACGTCCGACTACGATCGCGAGAAGCTGCAGGAGCGTCTGGCCAAGCTCGCGGGCGGCGTGGCCGTCATCCGCGTGGGCGGTGCGACCGAGGTCGAGGTCAAGGAGCGCAAGGATCGCGTCGACGACGCGATGCACGCCACCAAGGCCGCGGTCGAAGAAGGCATCGTGCCGGGCGGCGGGGCCGCGTTGCTCTACGCGACGCGCGCGCTCGAAGGCCTCAAGGGCGAAAACCACGACCAGCAGGTCGGCATCGAGATCATCCGCAAGGCGTTGCAGACGCCCGCGCGGCAGATCGCGCTCAACGCCGGTGCGGACGGTTCGCTCATCGTCGGCAAGCTTCTCGAAGGCAAGAACGAGAAGATGGGCTTCAACGCCCAGACCGGCGAGTTCGTGGACATGATCAAGGACGGCATCATCGATCCGACCAAGGTCGTGCGTCTGGCTCTGCAGGACGCGGCCTCGGTCGCGGGCCTGTTGATCACCACCGAAGCCATGGTCGCCGAGCGTCCGAAGAAGGACGAAGCGCCGGCCGGCGGCGGCGGCGGCGGCGGGATGGGCGGCATGGGCGGGATGGACTTCTAAGCGAAGTCCGACCGTTCGGACGTCCGAACGAAAAGGCGGGGCGGAAGGGCAACCTTCCGCCCCGTTTTTTTTGGGAGGGCACATGACCATCCGCCTGCGTGCCGCGACTCAAGCCGACGTCCCGCTGCTCGAACGCTGGGATGAAATGCCCGACGTCATCGCGTCGGATCCCGACGACGAGTGGAATTGGGCGACCGAGCTCGGCGTCGCGCACGATTGGCGCGAACAGCTCGTCGCCGAACTCGACGGCCGGCCGATCGGCTTCGTGCAGATCATCGATCCGGCGCGCGAGGAGTCGCATTACTGGGGCGATTGCGCGCCCGATCTTTCGGCGATCGACATTTGGATCGGCGAGCCCGATTGCCTGGGCAAAGGCCACGGCACCGAGATCATGCGCCAGGCGATCGCGCGCTGCTTCGCCGATGCGCGCGTACGCGCGATCCTGATCGATCCTTTGGCGTCGAACGCGCGCGCGCACCGCTTCTACGAGCGGCTCGGCTTTGGCTTCGTCGAGCGCCGGCAATTCGGGTCGAGCGATTGCTTCGTCTACCGGCTCGATAGAGCGTAAACGTCCTCGGCGGGCTTCGACTCACCAGGCAATAGGACAAAACGGATCGGTGAAGGCTTCGATCATCCGTCGCAATTTCGTCTCGGACTTCGGAACGGCGGCACCGATACCGGACGCCGTACGCGACAACACGAAAGAATCGTGGTTCGGGAGTTCGGCGGCGATCCGCCGGAAGCTTGGCGCCGTATTGCAGATGTAGATGTCGTGAAACAGATAGAGCGTCGCGTCGTGGCAGTAGGGGCGGACGGCACGGAAATCCGCGAACTGCGGCTCGTCGCGATGGTCGGCATCGACGAACACGAGATCGATGCGTCCGTCGAGATG
>JAMNXK010000008.1 GCA_023653245.1 Tagaea sp. | reverse complement strand
GTGCCAGCCCGCGTCGTAATGCGCGGGATAGATCGCGTTGGCGACGCGGCATTCGACCTCGACGCCCAGGATCAACGCGTCGATCAGGCGCGCGCCGTCCGCGTCCAGATGCTCGGCAAGCGGCACGCAAGCCGCAAGTACCGGCCCCGCCGGATGTACGATCGTGCGCAAGTGGGTGTCGTCGAAATCGAGCACGTGCGATGCGGTCCCTTGCATCGCCGCGGCAAGGAAAAGATCGGCCCGTTGGCCGAGGCCGGGAACCGAATGCTCTTTCGGCCCGGAGAAGGGGCCCCACGCGTCGCGGAGGATCGCGACGGCCGGGTGCGGCGCGCCGCCCACGGCGCAGCCCAGCCAATTCACGAAACTGCGCGTGGCCTCGGCCCACGTGCGGGCGGGAAAGTCGCCGAGGCGTCGCGTGGCGACGAGCTCGGCGAGCGCGCGCGTGACCGGCGGCGCGTCCGATTTCAGGTGGGACGACATGGCGTTCTCCTCAGGAAGGGATCGCGGACAGCGTCAGGCGCGACGGGCGGCCGCGCCCGCAGAACAGCGCGTTGGTCGCCACGCGCCGGAAGCGCGACGTTCCGTCCGGCTCGCCCGTGTTGGGATTGACGTCGAAATGCGGGAAGGACGCGCTCGCCACTTCGAGGCGGATCCGGTGCCCGGCGCCGAATAGGTTGGCGGTCGGATGGAAGTCGACGCGCGCGACGGCGACCTCGCCGGGTTCGACGAACGCCGGAAACTCGCGCGATTTGCGCCAGCGCAAGCGCAGCACGCCATGGCAAAGGTTGAGCGCGAAGCCGTCCGGATCGTCGGGTGTCGGAGGATGCACGTCGATCAAGCGCAGGACGACATCCGTGTCGGGCGCGTCGGTGGCGACGTGCAGCGTGGCGCTTATCGGCCCCGCGATCGCGAACGCGGTACGCAGCTTCTCGGTCTCGAAGGCGAGCACGTCGGGCCGATCGCGCAGCCGGCGGCCGGGCGCGCGGCAGCCGAAGAAATCCGCCCGCTCGCGCTGGTCGAAGGCGCCGCCGATCATCACCGGCTCGCCCGACTGGATGGCGCCGCCGATCGTGGGCACCGGATCGTCGGGATCGTGGCGCCAAACCAGCGGACCCGGATCGTCCGCCGGCGGCTCGCGCCGCAGCGCTCCGTCCGCGTGGAGATGGAAATCGAGCGGGCGCGCCTCGGGCGGCGGCCACGCCGCGAAGCCGCGCCACGCGCCGCCATGGCGCAAGCGTCCCGCGCCGTCGCGTCCGCCCGGTCCGCCGCCCATCACGAATAGCCGGACCGGCGCACCACCATCGTCCGCCGCGCCCTTGAGATGCGCGTCGAACCAGGCCCGGCGCAGCGCCAGATAGTCGCTCGCGAGAGCGCCGTCGAGCGGTGCCGCCGGTCCGAAATCGACGTCGCCGGCGTGGCTTCGCGAGCGCCCGCCATGAGTCCATGGGCCGACGATCAGGCACTGGGGCGCTTTCCCGAGCCGCGCCAACCCCGCGAAATTGGCGAGCGTCGAAGGCAGACTGTCGTCATACCAGCCCGACATGAACAAACCGGCCGCGGCGGAGAATCGCGCGTGGAAACCTTCCGCCCACAATCCGGCCCGCCGCCAGAATCCGTCGAACACGGCATGCGTCCACAACTCGATCAGTGGCGTTTCGTATTCGGGCAAGGCGGCGAGGGGGGATGCGCCCGCGTGCCAAGGGATGCGCCGGATCCAGTCGTTTATGTCGAACGAAGCGAGCGTCGCACGCAGCGCCGGATCGCGGGCGGCGGTGGGCGAGTTCGCCGCCTCGCGATAGGCCCACAGGACCTGCTTCAGCAGTAGCACGCCGCCTTGGCGGATGCCGTCGCGATGGGCGTCGGCGAAACCGCCGGAATCGGCGACCATCGCGCGCAAAGCGGGTGGCCCCGCGCTCGCCGCCGCGACCTGGACGGCGGAGCCATAGGAGAAGCCGTACATGCCGACGCGCCCCGTGCAGTCGGGTCGCGCGGCGAGCCAGGCGATCGTGTCGGCGCCGTCGCGATCCTCGCCGATGTACTTTTCGAATCGCCCCGGCGACGCGTGCCGGCCCCGGCAATCCTGCACCGCCACGAGGTAGCCGCTCGCGGCCAGCGCGGCCGCGATTTCGGCCCGCGTGCGAGGCGGATACTCGTGGGCGTCGATCGCACGCTTGCCGTAGGGCGTGCGTTCCAGAAGCGCGGGCCATTTGCCGCCCGTCGCCGGGCGGTAAATGTCCGTCGCCAGCCGGACGCCGTCGCGCATCGGGACTTCCACGTCCCGCTCGACGGCGACGTCCGGCGGCGCGGTGGCGATCATTTCGGCCGGGCGGAATGCGCGAAGGTGCGCTCGTCCATCCGGGGTTCGTAGACGATCGACGCCTTCGTCGCCCAAGTATTGAAGAGATAGTAGAGCGGCAACACGCCCACATCGGCCATGGCGATCGCCGTGGCGCGCTTCTGCAATGCGATCGATTCGGCTTCGTCGAAAGTTTCTTGGGATCGCAAGGTGAGGAGATCGACTTCGGGATTGGAATAGCGGCCGCGATTGGACGGCCCGTGACCCTTGGCGGGATCGTGGGTCAGGACCACGCCGCGCAGCCCATGCGAGGCCGTGCCCTGCGAAGAGCCGTAGCCGAGCGAGAAGAAGCTGAACTCGAAGCGCGAGGCGCGCGTGAAGTAGATCGCCGACGGAATCGCCTCGACTTTCACCTCGACGCCCACGCGCGCGAGCATCTGCGCGAGGGACTCGGCCAAGCGCACGTCGTTGGGATAGCGGTCGTTGGTCGCGTGCAGGGTCAGCGCGAAACCGTCCGGCCAACCGGCCTCGGCCAACAGACGGCGGGCGCCATCGACGTCCAGCGGCTCCGGCTTGACGTCGGGATTGAAGCCGACCATTCCCGGTACGGCGATCTGGCCGGCGGGCTCGGCGAGCCCTTCCATGACCCGCTCGGCCAAAGCGGTGCGGTTGATCGCTTTGGAGAGCGCCAGCCGCACGCGCCGGTCCTTGAGCGGGTTGCGATCGAGCGCCGCGCCGTTTTTGGCGGTGACGAACGGCGTGACGTCGCGATGGCTGTCCATGTGGACGTACATCACCCGGTCGGCGCGCGCGGCGAATACGTTCAGCGCCCGGTTCGCTTTGAGCCGCGGCACCGTATCGGCGGGCAGCACGTCGATCATATCGACGTTGCCCGCGAGCAGAGCCGCGACGCGCGGCGCGTCCACGGCGATCGGGCGCAAGACGGCGCGCTCGTAGGCCGGCTTGGCGCCCCAGTAACGCTCGTTGCGCTCGAGCACGAGCCGCTCGCGCGGCGTCCAGGAGACGAGGCGGAAGGGACCGGTGCCGATCGCCGCCTTGCCGGCGTTGAAGTCGGCGGTCGTGGCGCCTTCGGCCGCGCGCTTCGAGACGATCGACACCTCGCTGAGCTCGAGCGGCAGCGCCGGATAGGGCTCGGGCGTTTCGAACCGCAAGGTCAGCGGATCGACGGCCGTGATCTTGCCCGCGCGCCGCGCGTGGCCCGCGAAGGAGGCCGGGCTGTTGGGCACGTTGGGCAGGCGCGCGAAGGTGAAGATCACGTCCTCCGCCGTGAAGGGCGAGCCGTCGTGGAAGACGACGCCCGGACGCAGCTTGAACTCCCAGAGGCTCGGCGAGATCGCGCGCCAGGACAGCGCCAGCGCGGGGCGCATTTCGAGATTTGGCCCGCGTTCGATCAGCGCGTCGAAGATGTGCCCCGCCGCCGTCTGGTTGGTGGCGATGTACGAGAAATGCGGGTCGATCGACGTTGTGTCGGTCTTGATCCCGATCGAGATTTCCGCCGCGCGGCCCGGCGGAACCGCGACGCACACAAAGAGCGCCACGAAGGCGATGCCAAGTCGTTTCATTGTTCCCTCCCCAGGTTTCGTTTTCGCGGCGCCCGAAGGCGGCGCGTTCATGCGGTTTCGGACCGCTCCGGCGGCGCGCAGGAGTCGCGGACGATCAGACGCGGCGCGAGCGCGATCCGGCGCGGTTTGCGGCGCGCGCCCGTCGCCCCGTCGAGGCGGTCGAGCGCGAAACGGACGGCTGCGGCGCCGATCTCGGCGATCGGCTGGGCGACGGTCGTCAGCCGCGGATGCAGCGCGTTGCTCCACGGGAAATCGTCGATTCCGATCACGGAAACGTCGGACGGGCAGCGAAGACCGAGATCGCCCAACGTTTGCATGGCGCCCAAAGCGAGGACGTTGTTGGCCGCGGCGATGGCCGTCGGCGGCCGCGGGCCCGCCAACAGCGGGCGCGCCGCGGCGTAGGCGGTCTCGCCGCGAAAATCCCCGCGCCGGCAAAGGGACGCTTCGAGCGGGATTCCCGCATCCGCCAGCGCGCGGCGGAATCCCTCGAAGCGATCGTCGCTGGTCGATAGGCCGGGGCGATCCCCGACATACGCGATACGCCGATGTCCCAAGCCGATCAAATGAAGCGCCGCCAAGCGCGCGGCCGCGTGGTTGTCGAGCCCGACCTGATCGCAGGCCAAACCTTCGACGTGCCGGTCGATCGCCACGCGCGGCGCCGCATGCCGGACGGAGAGGGACTTGGCGTAGTCGCCGCCGGCGCCGGCCGGCGCGAACAGCACGGCCGCGACGCGCTGGACGCGCAAGACCTCCAGCAGCTCGGCCTCGCGTTTCGGATCCTCGTTGCTGTTGCACACGATCACCGCGTAGCCGGACTCGGCGGCTTCCGTTTCGATGGCGCGCGCGAGTTCGGCGAAATACGGGTTGGCGATGTCCGAAACGATCAGGCCGACGAGTTTGCTTCGCCCCGAGCGCAGGCTGCTGGCGATGGCGTTGGGCGCGTAGCCGACGGCTTGCGCCGCCTCGCGCACTTGCCGGCGCGTCTCAGCGCTGACCGGACGCTTGCCGCTGAGCGCGATCGATACCGTGGCGATCGACACGCCCGCCCGCCGTGCGACTTCTCGGATTCCCCCCATGGCGCCCGGCCGGCCTTTCGATTTATACGACGAAGCCCAATGTAAAACGTTTCATATTGGGCCGTCAAGGCCGCGCCGGCGAAGGGCGAACCGGTCCGGGGAAGGCCGGATCGATGGGGTGAAGTTGAGAAGCTCGGGTAAAGTGCGGCGGCCCGCACGCCGGAGAAAAGAAGGCCGCTTCGCGGGCGAGGCGAAGCGGCCCAGGCGGTCCCGGCGACACGCCGGCGCGCGGGACGGGAGAGCCGGCGCTACGGCACCCAAACGCGAAAGAAGTCGGATTGGCGATGGGCGACGAAACGCGCGGGGCCGCCCGGATCGAGGCGCGCGGCCGCGCGATTGAGCGCTTCGGGGCTCGTGTCGCCCCAAGCGCCCGTCTCGACGCGCGCGAGCGTCGCCTCGATGGACGCGGCGATCTCGGCCGGCGAGAAGGTGCAATGCCCCGCCGCACGCACGTGAGCCGCGCGATAGTCGCCGAGCATGCCGTTGGCGCGCAGCAGCGCCTCATAGCCCGCCATCGCCGAAGGTAGGATCACGCCGTCGCCCAAGGTGTGGAAGCGGAAAACGGGAACATGCGGCCGGCCGATCACGGTGCGGCCCGGCAAGCTCCAGAAACGCACCGCCTCGGGCCGCGCGCGCACGCGCGGGGCTGCGGCGAGCGCCGCAAGATCGGCCGCCGGGTCCATGCCCGCCTCGGCATAGGTCGCGCGCACCAGCGCGTTGGCGGCCGCGCCGGTACCGGCCAACACGGCGGCGTAGTCCACGCCCTCGTTCCACGAAATCTGGCCGGGCACGCTGCGCTCGAACATGAGACGTGCCGGCCCGCCCACGCGCTCGGCGCGCTCGTGGAGCGTATCGAACACCGCCTTCTGCATGGCGCGCATGTCGGCCGGATCGGGTTCGGGCGTTCCGGGCACGGCCCAGGGTGCGAACTGCCCCAGGACGGCCGCGAGCGTGAGGCGCGCGCGGCCGATCGGCGTGGCTTGCGCGGCGGTCAACGCTTCGCGCCAGGCGGCGGTCAACGCGGCCTCGTTCTGGCCTTCGAGATCGATCACGCGCAGCGACGGCGCCACTAGCGTGCGCAGGACGAACCACGCGTCGAGTTCCGAGTTCATCAGCCAGATCGGCGTGTGCGCGCAAGCGACGACCGCGGCGTCGATACGGTGCGCGCGCGATTCCGCCATCGCCAGCGCCACGTGCCCGCCGCCCGACTGGCCGAACTGGATCGTGCGCCGCGCCTTGCCGAACCGGCGCTCGAACAGGTCGAACACGCTCACCTGATCGTCGATCTCGCGCGCGGGATCGTAGTTGGTCGGCCGGTCGGCCCGGCGCGCGGTGCCGGCGAGCGCGTAGCCCGCGCGCAACATCCACAAGAAGCGCGGCGCGTCGGGGCCTTGGGCGAAGTCGAGATCGCCGATCAGCACGCCGTTCCAATTCGCCGGGCGGCGGATTTCGTAGGTCGTGCCGCGCACCGTCTGGCCGCGCTCGGCCTCCCACGGCGCGGCCGGGCCTTGCGCTTGCGCGGGCGCGCAAGCGAACCACGCGGTCAGAACCGCCGCCAAGAAGCCGCGCAAGATCGTCATGTCCGTCTCCCCCCTGCCGGCGCGGGCGCGCCGGTCGTTTTCAGATTTGCGCGCCTTGGCCGCGCAAAGCGGCTTGCAGCTTCGCGACCGGGAGCTTGCGCGGCTCGACGCCGTCCCCGGCGGCGAGGGCTGCCGCCACGCCGGCGGCTTGGCCGGTGACGATGCAGCCCGCTTGCTGGCGGATCGAACCGCACGCCACCCGATCGGCCGACACGCAGCGCCCCGCGACCAGCAACCCGTCGACCGATTCGGGCACCAGGATGCGATAGGGGATCTGATAGAGCCGCCCGCCGCGGATCGCGCTCATGTGCGTCGCCTTGCTGCCGTCGACGTTGTGGATGTCCACCGTCGCCCCGCAATAGCCGATCGAATCGTCGAAGCTTCGCGCCTCGAGCACGTCCTGGCCAGTCAGCATGTATTCGCCCACGATCCGGCGCGTCTCGCGCACGCCGACGCTATCGGCGATCTGCAGCACGAAGGCGTTCTCGTAGCCCGGTACGTATTTCCGGTAGAAATCTCCCATGCGCAGGGTGAAGTCGCGCATCGAACCGATCGCTTCGGACAGCGAACGGATGTCCGTCGCGTCGACCTTGTAGGCCATGTCGACGTTGTGCATCGTCGTGTCGTAGAGCGTGCGGCCGTTTCGGAAGATCGGCCGCAGGATGTTGTTGTGCGCGCGCGGATTGAGCGTCGTCGAGCCGAACGCGGAGGGATAATCGCCGTTCTGCGCCGCCGCTTCGCGCAGCCGCGGGAAACCCGGGATGGTCAGCGGCAAGCCCTTGGCGTACAGCGATTTGAGCTTGGCGAGATAGCCCGGGCTGAATTCCTCGCGCCCCGAGCTGGCGTACTCGATCGTCTTGGCGAGATCGACCCCGCCCATCAGGAAATACATCGTGATCGGCTGGACGTAGGTCTTGTCCCCGCCTTCGCCTTGCTCGTAACGCGCGCCGGCGAGATGGGCGACGTGCCCGTCGCCAGTGGCGTCGATCGTCACGTCGGCGGGCAGCTCCTCGCCGAAGTTGACCCGCACGCCGTCGATGGCGCCGTTGGCCCGCGTCACGCCGGTGACCTTGGTCTGGTAGAGGATCTCCACGCCCGCGTCGCGCACCATACGGTCGAGTACGTTCTTGGCGATCTCCGGATCGAACATCACGCGGATGGTCGCCTTGCCGGGCTCGCCGTGCGCGCCGCCCGCGCGAATGAGATTGTCGATCATCTCCTGCGCCACGCCTTGGACGACCTGATCGCCCGCGTAGGAGGTCTCCATCTCGACGAGCGTTTCCTGATCGCGCCAGGGCTGGTGGCGCAGCGAAACGATTCCGGGCACCAAGCCGCCGGTCATCGTGCCGCCCAGATAGCTCCCTTGCTCGAGCAGCTTCACCTTGGCGCGCGCGCGCGCGGCCGCGATCGCCGCCGCGAACCCGCTCGTCCCACCCCCAACCACCACGACATTCGACATCTCGACGACTCCCATACTTGTCCAAAGGCGCGCGGACGCGCCGACTGCGAAACCGAACTCGTATTACAACCCTGTTTTCAAAATTGCAAGCTTGACATATCGACCGCGGCAAGCCACTTTTCGGGAATGATTGGATCCACCGAAATACAGGCCGGCGAAGGCCGCAAACGATTGGCCGACACGGTCTATGAGCAACTCAGGCGCGTGATCGCTCGGGGCGAGTATCCCAAGGGTGTCAAATTGCCGCCGGAGAACGAGCTCGCCACGCGCTTTGGCGTTTCGCGGCCGGTCGTGCGCGAAGCGCTCGCCCGGCTGCGCGACGAAGGCGTCGTGCGCTCGCAAAAAGGCTCCGGAACCATCGTCGCGGTGGGTCCGACGGCCGGCGTCTTGCCCTTGCCGCCGATCCAATCGGCGGCGGATTTGATCCGCTTCTACGAGTTTCGCATGAACGTCGAAGGCGCCACGACGGCCTTGGCGGCCGAGCGGCGCACGCTTGCCGACATCGAAACGATCGAAAAGGCGCTGGCGAGCGCGGACGAGCTCATGGCGGCCGGGCATTTCGCGCTGCAGGCCGACGCGAATTTCGCCTTCCATCGCGCCATCGCGCTCGCCACGCAGAATCCCTACTACACGCGTACGCTCGAGAGTCTGCCGAACTTCGTCGGGCGCAACATGCTCGACAACGGCCGCACGGCGGCCGGCGGCCTCGCTCAGCGTTCGGCGCGCATCCATGCCGAGCATCGCGCGATCTTCGCCGCGATCGTGAGCGGCGATCCGCAGCGCGCGCGCGTCGAAATGGAGCGGCACATCCTGGCCGCGCGCGACGAAGTGCTCGAAGGTCAGCAACTGACCTGGACGCCGCAACTGCGGCGCGCCGGCGACTGAACGAAAAACCCAAGAGGGAGAACGCAATGTTCGACAGACGACGGATGCTGGCCGCAATCGCCGGCGGCGTTTCCGCCGCGGCGCTGGGCGCGCCGGCGCGCGCGCAAAGCGGCGGCAAACTCACGGTGGTCGCGCACGCGGTCCATCGCGGTGTGGCGACCACGGGTGCGGGCGGAGACGTGACCGCCGCCTGGCGCGCCGCGAACGCGGGCGCCGAAGTCGAGTGGCTGACGTTCGGTATCGAAGCGGTCAACGAGCGCGCGCTGCGCGAAGCCTCGTTGAACCAGGGCGGGATCGACGTCGCCTTCATGCTCGACCGCTACACGGGCCCGCAATTCGCGCATCTGTTCGAGGATCTGCGCGAATGGCAGGCGCGCGATCCGATTCCCGGCTTCGAGGAAATTCCCGCCGGCATGCTGCGCGCCCACACTTTCGGCGGCCGCGTGACCGGCATGCCTTACCGGCACGCCACGCACGGGCTGCACGTCAACCGGCAGATCATGGAAGAGCGCGGCGTGGCCGCGAGCCCGCGCAGCGTGACCGATCTACCCGCCGTCGCCGAGCGGCTCAGCTTCGACCGCCCGGACGGCGCGCGCACGTTCGGCTTCGTGCTGAACATGGAGGATCCGGCCACGCCCATCGATTGGATCCGCGGGTTCGGCGGCGATTTCGTCACCGACGACTACAAGTGCGTCGTCGATCAGGCGCCCGCGGTGCGCTGCGTGACGATGCTGCGCGATCTCGTGCAGAAGAACGTGATCCCGCGCAACATCATGAGTCTCAAGAACGAGGACATCAACACCTACATGCAGCAAGGCCGTGCGGCGATGACCAACAACCCGTTCGGCCGCTTCACCTTGCACAACAATCCGGCCTCCAGCCGATTCCCCGGCAAGATCGACGCGATTCCCCTGCCGCTGGGCGTCGACGGCAACCCCATTCCGGCCAAGACGTCGGTTTGGGCGATGTACATCCCCCGCAACGCGCGGGACAAAGCCCGCTCGTGGAGCTTCATCAAGCATCTGAGCCTCGCCGAAAGCACCACGCTCGCGGCGCTCAACGGCAACGGGCCGGTGCGGCCCTCGACCTACGCCGATCCGCGCGTGCGCGCGCTGCTGCCTTACGCCAAAGCCGAGCGCGACGCGTTGCGCACCGCGCGCTTGGTCGTGCCGAGCTTCGAGAACGCCGGCCGCGCGATGGACGCGTTCATGGAGGAGCTGGGCCTCGCGATGCTGGGCCGCAAGACGCCCCAGCAGGCGATGGCCGACGTCAAGCGGCGCGTCGATCCGATGCTGCCGTGACGCGAAGCGGATGGGGTTCGGCGGCGCTCGGCCGCCATTTGTGGTTCGCGGGATTGCTGCTGCCGTCGCTGGCTCTGCTGGCGGCGCTGCTGGCCGTGCCCGCGGTCTACGTCGTGTGGCTGAGCTTCCATCGCTCGACCTTCGGCATGGAGCCCGGCTATGTCGGCGCCGCCAACTACGCCAAGCTGTTCGCCGATCCCGCCTTCTGGCGCGCGTTCTGGAACACGTTCGTCGTCGTCAACGTGATCGTCTATGGCGAGCTCCTGCTGGGACTCGCCATCGCGTTGCTGCTGCGCGGCTGGATGCCGGGGCGCAAGTACCTGATCGCCGCGATCCTGGCGCCTTACGCGATCACCGAGAGCAGCGGCATCGTCATGTGGCGCTACATGCTCGAGCCCGACGTGGGCCTGCTCACCGTGTGGATCGCCAAAGCGGGGCTGCCCGCGCTCGAATGGGATTTCGAGCCGGTCGCCGCACTGGCCCTCGCCTCGATCATCGCGATCTGGCACCACATGCCGTTCACCTTCCTGATCCTCTACGCCGCGCTCTTGACCATCCCGAAGGACGCGATCGAAGCGGCGCAGATCGACGGTGCGAACGCTTGGCAGCGTCTGATCAAGGTCGAGCTGCCGATGATCATGCCGGCCATCCTGGTCGCCATCCTGTTCCGCTACATTTTTGCGATCCGGATTTTTTCGGAGATCTGGCTGCTGACCGGCGGCGGTCCGTCGCGACTGACCGAGGTGCTGGCGATCTATCTCTACAAGGAGACGTTCCAGTACCGTGAATTCGGCATCGCGTCCGCTGCGGGCGTGTGCATGCTCATGCTCTCGCTCGCCATCGCCATGCCCTATCTCCATCGCATGGCCAAGGAGGCGCGGCGCAATGGCTAAGCCAAGTCTCGGCGCCATGGCGGCGCGGCTCGCGGGGGCCGCCGCGATTCTGATTTGGTCGCTCGGGCCGATCCTGCTGGTCGTGCTCGCCTCCTTCAAGCAGCCCAAGGAAATCTTCGAAGTCCCGTTCCGCTTCGTGTTCGAGCCGACCTTCGACAGCTATCGCGCGCTATGGCGCGACCAGCCGCAGTTCTTCGTGGGGCTGTGGAACAGCCTGGTCGTCACCGCCGGGGCCGCCGTGCTGGCCGTCGTCGCCTCGTTCTGCGCGGGCTACGTCTACGCGCGCGCGAAGTCGGCCGCCTATCAGGGATCGGCGTTCTTCATGCTGGTTATCCGGATGCTGCCGCCCATCGTCGTCACGGTACCGCTCTTCCCCGCGATCAACGCGCTGGGGCTCAACGACACGCATCTGATACTGGTCCTGCTCTACGCGGCCTTCTACGTGAGTCTCGGCGCATGGATCATGCGCTCGTTCGTCATGCAGATTCCCTACGAGCTCGAGGAAGCCGCAGCGATCGACGGCGCCTCGCTGGGCCGTATCCTGTGGCGCGTGATCCTGCCGCTGACCGCGCAAGGGCTGGTGGCCGTCACGCTGTTCGTGGTGGTCTTCGCGTGGAACGAGTACGTCTTCGCGCTCATCTTCACGACCTCGAACGCGCGCACGGCCCCGGTTGTGATCGGCGAAATGCTGAGCACGGCGGAAGGCGTGCAATGGGGCGCCGTCTTCGCCGCCGCGACGATCCAGCTGCTGCCGGTGCTGGTCCTGGTGATCGCGTTGCAGCGCTTCCTGGTGGCCGGGCTGACGGCGGGCGCGGTGAAAAGCTAGTCGTCCTTCAGGATATGATCGGCGATCTTTTCGCCGATCATGATCGTCGAAATGTTGGTGTTGGCGCGCGGCACGGTGGGCATGATCGAGGCGTCCGCCACGCGCAAGCCCTCGACCGCTCGGACCCGGCCGCGCGGATCGACCGCTGCGGCGGGATCGTCGGCGGCGCCCATGCGGCACGTGCCGCAGGCGTGCCAATTGCCCAACACGGTTTCGGCGACCCACGCGTCGAGCAGGTCGTCGTCGACCGCCATGGCGTGGATCGTGTCGCCGCGCGGGAACGCGAAGCGCAGGATGGCTTCGCGCGCGACGGCGCCGGAGTCGAGCGCGGCCGCGCCGAGCGACAGCATCGCGCGCCCCGCGGGTCCGCCGGCGCGCAGTTTGCGGAGCAGGTCCGTATAGGCGCCGACGAAGATCTTGTCGCTGACCGCGCCGACCGGCGCGGACGTCAGCAAGCGATGGACAAACCGCACGCCGTCGCGCATGCGCCGGCGATCCCGCCAGTCGCCGAGCAGATTGAACGCGACGAAAGGCTCGTCGAGCGGGTCGGCGCTCTTGAGCCGGACATAGCCGCGCGAGAACGCCTTGTCCGGCCCCACGCGCACGACCGCGAACTGCTCGCCGATCGGGCTGGGGTCGAAGCGGTTGGCCAGGGAAATCTTCATGTCTTGGCGCGGACAATCCTCCAGGCCCGACGAGAAGCGCGCGTAGATCAGGAAGGGATTGCTCACCCGCCGGCGCATCCGGCCCTCGGGTTTGAGATGCGCGCCGATCCCGACCAGCGGATGATCCTGAAGGTTCCGGCCCACGCCCGGCAGGTCGGCGACCGGCACGATGCCGAGTTCCGCGAGTTCGTCGGCCGGTCCGAGGCCGGAGCGCAACAGCAACGCCGGCGAATGGATCGCGCCGGCGCAGACGACGATCTCGCGCGCCTTCAAACGCGCGGGCACGCCGTCGAGCCGCGCCAACACGGCCGCGGCGCGGCGTCCGTCGAACTCGATGCGCTCGACGAGCGCGTTCGGGATCACGCGCAAATTCGGGCGCATCCGCGCGGCGTTGTCGAGATAGGCCATCGCCGTCGTGACCCGGCGGCCATAGACGTTGTTGCGCGGGAACGGAAAACACCCGTCGTCCGGCTCGGCGTTGGCGTCGTCGCGGTACGGCACGCCGGCTTGGGCGAGCGCGTCGCGCAAGGCGAGCGCGAACCCGCCCCAATCTTTGGGGAAGGTTCGGCGGATCGGGATCGGCCCGTCGCGGCCATGCAGTTCGCCCGCGAAATCCATGTCGCGTTCGAGTTTGCGGAAGTACGGCAGGCACTCGCGCCAGCTCCAGCCCGCCGCACCCGAGCGCGCCCACTCGTCGTAGTCGGCGGGAATCCCGCGCAAGGCTACTTGACCGTTGACGCTCGATCCGCCGCCCATCACCCGCGCTTGTTCGTAGCGCGCAGGCGCCGCGCGCGCGGCGATCTCCGCCATCGAGCGGTTGCCGACGGGATCGCGATGGACGCCCAGGCCGGTCCAGTAGCGGCTCGGGTCGAAGTAGTCGGGGAGATACTGCTCGGCCACGATCGCTTCGGGCATTTCCTCGGGCGGCGTGTCGGGCCCGGCTTCGAGCAAGCCCACCTGGTAGCGGCCGCAGGCCGACAGGCGCCCGGCGAGCACGCAGCCGGCCGATCCACCGCCGACAATGAGGTAGTCGAAGGCATCAAGGCTGTCCATTTGAACCCCAGGCAGATCAGGCAACTTCATCATTAACTTACAACGTTGACATTTGTCCGAACAGCAGTATTCTGACGCCAACCAAAACGAGGGAGGAACAGAATGCTGACCAGACGCGACGCAATTCTCGGGACGGCGGGCCTTGCCGGCGCGCTCAGCCTGCCGGCATTCGCCCAGCAGCAACAGCGCGTGACGATCGTCTCGCACGCGGTCCATCGCAATGTGGCGACCACGGGCCAAAGCGGGGACGTCACCGCTTCCTGGGCGGCGGCCAACAACGCCACGCTCGAATGGCTGACCTTCGGCATCGACGCGGCGAACGAGCGCGCGCTGCGCGAGGCGAGCCTGTCGGAGGCGGGTATCCAGCTCGCGTTCGTGCTCAACGGCCATTTGTCGCCCCAATCGGCGCGGCTGTTCGAGGATGTCCGCGAATGGCAAGCCCGCGATCCGATCCCGGGTTTCGATGAGGTGCCGAGCGCTTTGCTCGCGACCCACACCTACGAAGGCACGCTGCGCGCCATGCCCTACCGGCACGCGACGCACGGCTTGTTCTACAACGCCGATATCTTCGCCGAGCGCGGCGTCGCCCAGTCGCCGCGCACGATCGAAGAGATGGCGCAGATCGCCGAGCGGTTGAGCTTCGACCGGCCGGACGGGTCGCGCGTTTACGGCTTCGTCTTCCCCATGGACGATCTCGCTTGCGCGCTCGACTGGATCCGCGGCTTCGGCGGCGAGTTCATCACCAGCGACATGCGGATCGAAATCGACCGCCCCGAGGCCGTGCGCGGCGTGACGGTCCTGCGCGATCTTGTGCGCAAGAATGTGCTGCCACGCAACATCACGAGCCTGAAGGTCGAGGACGTGATCACCTTCATGCAGCAAGGCCGTGCGGCGATGACCAACACGCCCTTCGGCCGCTACGTGCCCTTCAACGATCCGCGATCGAGCAAGTTCCCCGGCAAGATCCTGCCCGTGCCGCTGCCGTTGGGCGTCAACGGGCAGCCGATGCCCGCGAAGACGTCCGTGTGGGCGATGGCGATCCCGCGCAACGCGCGCAACAAGCCGCTGGCTTGGAGCCTGCTCAAGCATCTGAGCCTTCCCGAAAGCACCGTGCTGGCGGCCCTCAACGGCAACGGACCGGTCCGGCCCTCGGCCTACGAAGACCGGCGCTTGCGCGAGATGCTGCCCTACGCGGCGGCCGAGCGCGCGGCCCTGGCGACCGCGCGGCTCATCACGCCGAACTTCCCCAACGCCCAGCGCGCGACGGACGCGCTGAGCGAAGAACTGGGCTTGGCGTTGCTCGGCCGCAAGGAGCCGCAAGCCGCGATGACGGCCGCGCGCAACCGGGTCCAACCCCTGTTGGCGGGTTGAGCCGAGGCGCAGCCGTTCAGTTCAGCCGGACGGCGGTCGCTTCGCCCCGCAATGGGCGGCGATGCTGGCGTAGCAGGCCGCGACCAATGCCTCGAACCCCTCGCGCGAGGCGCCGCCGATATGCGGTGTGGCGAAAACTCCCGGCTGATGGAACATCGCTTCGCGTGCCAACGGCTCGCGCGCGTGGCAGTCGAAGCTTGCGGCGGCCAAGCTTCCCGCGCGGACGGCCGCTCGCACCGCAGCTTCGTCGATGACGTCGGCACGCGCGACCGAAACGAGGATCGCCGTCGGTTTCATGAGCGCAAGCTCGTCTCCGCCGACGGCGCCGCGCGTGGCCGCGTTCGACGGCAGCGATACGAACACGACGTCCGCGCGGCGCAGAATCTCGTTCTTCGGCAACGGCCCGCGGATTCCGGGTTCCGGCGGTTCGGGCGCGCGCAGATCGTGGAATAGAATCTCCGCGTCGAACGGCCGCAGCAAACGCGCCAAATCCCGGCCGATCGCCCCGAAGCCGAGCAACCCGATTGTCTTGCCGGTCAGGCGCCGCGGCGGGACGTCCGCGCGGCCCGCGTTCCATTCGCCGCGCGACCACGCGACCGCGATGTCCGGCGCGTGGCGCAACAGCGACAGGATCGCGAGCAGTCCGAATTCGGCGACGCTGCGCGCGTTGACGCCGGGCAGTTCCGCCACGGCGAGGCCCCGGGCTCGCAATGCCGCGCGGTCGAGATTGTCTGTCCCCGTTCCCCAGCGCTGCACGAGCCGCAAATTCGGCGCCGCATCGAGAACGGCCAAGGGCACAATTTGCGTGCCGACGACCAGCGCGTCGAGCTCGGCCAATGGCGCGAGATCGCGCCAGTCCGGCGCGATGCGGATCGGCTCGATCTCGGCGGGACGCGCGCCGACCAGCCAGTCCCAATCGTCGTGCGGCAAGCTGAGTGCGAAGCCCGCTTTCGTCGTATTCGCCGTCATGCCCCCGACTTTACCCCGTTGTCCGATCGAGCGGGCATACCAAACGGCAGCGGCCCGCGCCGGTCCGCCGAGTTCGGAAACTCCACGCGGCGGGCGCCGTCGAGGCCCCAGGGCCTACCGGCCAAGCGATTGAGGGGCCGCGATTTCCTGGGCTCTCTTGATCACCGGGTCGTCGGTTCGAGCCCTGCATCGCCCACCACCTCCAAAACCAAAACCGGAATTGAACGACAAGCACATACGCGCGGGCTGGCGAAGGAGGCTCGTCGTTCGCCAGCGCAAGTCTTGATCGCGGTCACGCACGGGGGCCCCGGGCGATTTCGTCGAGCATGCGCGCGAGATGGTCTCGCAAAGCGGCGGCGGCGGCGGCGCCATCGCGTTGGCGAAGCGCGTCGACGACTTTGCGATTGCGGCCGATCTGCGCCGTGCGCTGCTCGGGCGTGGCGTTGAGCGAGACGAGGCGCCCCCAGCCGGCACGCGCACGGGCTTCGACGATGTGCTCGAACATATCGACCAGCAGTGGATTGCGCGTGGCACGCGCGAGTTCGAGATGGAAGCCGTAGCCGCACTCGCGGAACTCCTGTTGGGTCGCGGCCTTTTCCATCCGGTCGAGCATGCGTTCCATGGCCAGAAAATCGTCCTCGGTCGCGCGGGCAATGATAAGCGGCACCAGGCCCGGCTCGAACGCCCAACGCGCTTCCAGAACATCCTGCGGACTAGCCGCGCGCGCGGTCGTGGCGGCTTGTACCTCCTCGGTTTGGCGCACGCGGCTGCCCGCGCGGCCGATCCCGCGCTCCACCAATCCTTCGGCCGAGAGGCGTTGCAAGGCCCGGCGCACGGCGGTGCGCGGGGCGGCAAGATCTTCGGCGAGTTTGCGTTCGGAGGCGAGGCGCCGCCCGGGCGCCACCTCGCCATCGCGGATGGCGATCCTCAGCGCGTCGTAGATGCGGTCGGCTTCTTCGACCGGGCCCGCGACGTCGGGCAGCTTCGCGGCGGCCGCACGAGGGGCCATGTCAGTTGATCTCCGGTTCGGGGGAAGGCGGGCCATCTTCGAGGAAGTCGAGATCGGCGCCAAGATCGGCTTGTCCGACCCGTTCGGCATAGAGTTTGGCCCAGCCGCGCGTATGCTTGGGCGCCGGCGCCCGCCAGGACACGCGCCGGCGCGCGAGTTCGTCGTCGGCGACCAGCAGGCGGATCGTCCGCGCGTCGATGTCGAGTTCGATCTCGTCGCCGTCGCGCACCTGCGCCAACGGGCCGCCGCGCGCGGCTTCCGGGGCGACGTGCAGCACGACCGTGCCGAAATGCGTGCCGCTCATCCGCGCGTCGGACACGCGCACGATATCGCGCACGCCTTTCGCCAGCAGTTTCTTGGGCACTTGCATCATGCCCCATTCGGGCATGCCGGGAGCGCCCGACGGCCCGCAATTGCGCAGCACCATCACGGTGGTCTCGTCGACCGGCAGATCGGGCGAGTCGACGCGCGCGGCGAAATCGGCCCAACCTTCGAACACGAGCGCACGACCGCGATGGCGCAGCAGCGCCGGCGTGGCGGCGGAGGTTTTCAGTACGGCGCCGTCGGGGGCGAGATTCCCGCGCAGGATCGCAAGGCCGCCCGACTCGCGCAGCGGCTTGTTACGCGGGCGGATCACTTCGTCGCTCCAGACCTTTGCCGCGGCGTAGCCTTCGGCGAGCGGCCGGCCGGTGACGGTAGGCGAAGTGCCGTCGAGCAGATCGGCGATACGTGCCAACAGCCCTTGCAGCCCGCCCGCTTCGAAGAAATCCTCCATCAGGAAGCGGCCCGACGGTCGGAGATCGGCGAGTACGGGGACGCGCTTCGACAGGCGGTCGAATTCATCCAGCGTCAGGGCGTGGCCCGCGCGGCGCGCCATCGCGATCAGATGGATGACCGCGTTGGTCGAGCCGCCCAGCGCCATCAAGGCGACGATGGCGTTGCGGAAGGCCGACATGCCGGTCAAATCTCGGATGCAAAGATTCTCGCGGATTGCCTCGACTGCGCGGCGGCCAGTGCGTACCGCCATATGGCGGTGGCGGCTGTCGGGGGCGGGAATGGAACTCGCACCGGGCAGGCAAAGGCCCATCGCTTCTGCCAAGGCGGTCATGGTCGAAGCGGTACCCATGGTCATGCAATGGCCCGGTGAGCGCGCACCGGCTTCCTCCATCTCTTGGAACGCCGCGTCGGGCAACACGCCGGCCTTCCAATCCATGAAGGCTCTAGTCGTGTCCGTGCCGCTGCCCAAGGCTTCGCCGCGCCAGCGGCCCGTCAGCATCGGTCCGGCGGGCAGGAAGATCGCGGGCAGGTTCATCGAGATCGCGCCCAGCAGCAGGCCCGGCGTGGTCTTGTCGCAACCGCCCATGAGGACTGCGCCATCGACCGGGTGGCAGCGCAGCGTCTCCTCGGTCTGGATCGCCAGCAGATTGCGATAGAGCATGGCCGAGGGTTTGACGAAGGGCTCGCCCAGCGCCATCACCGGTATCTCGACGGGAAATCCGCCCGCTTCCCACACGCCGCGCTTGACGTCCTCGGCGCGCTCGCGGAAATGCCCGTGACAAGGGTTGAGATCGCTCCAGGTAGATAGGATCGCGACCACGGGCTTGCCGGTGAAATCCTCGCGCGCGAATCCGCCTTGCAAGATGCGCTGGCGATGGGTGTGGCCCATGCGCGTCGGCGCATCGAACCAGCGCGCGGAACGAAGTTTGGTCATGCCGCCCGCAAACTCATATTCGCCATCAGCCCGTCCCAGACCGCGTCGAGTTCGTTGCGATCATACCGATCGAGGATCGGATTGGAATCGCGATGATGCGCGTGGGCGATCAGGCCGCGCTTGACCAAGATATGCTTGGTGATCGGCGTGCGATAGGCACCACCGAGATTCAGCAGTGGCAGCAGCGAATCGAATATCCGCCGCGCTTCGTCGATCCGACCCGCGCGATAGGCGGCGTAAAGGGCGGCGTGCAGCTCGCCCGCTTCGCAGGCCGGCATCGAGCCCGCCGCCCCGCGCGCCAGCTCGTCGAGCACGAACCGTCCGCCAGCACCGCCGAACACGCCCGCGAGGCCCGGTACGCCCGCGAGCAGTGCCGTCACCCGCTGGCCGCAGGGAACGACTTCCTCCTTCACGTAGCGGATCGCGGGCACGCGCTTGCAGACCTCGCGCACGGTTTCGACCGACAGCGAAGATCCAAGCGGCGGCGGTGCGTTCTGCATCACGACCGGCAGTGCCACGCCGCCCAAGGCGGCGGCGAAGAACGCGGTCACCGCAGCCGCATCGGCGCCGACCGAGCGCGGTGCGAGCAGCATCACGGCGGCGGCGCCGAGTTTCTCCGCTTGGCGCGCGTGGCCGGCCGACAATTCGGGAGTCTCGTCGGAGATACCGACGATCAGATCGATACGACCGGCCAGCGCTTGTGCGACGATCTCCACCCCTTCGCGCCGTTCGTCGGCGGTCAGCGTCGCGAATTCGCTGGCGATCGCGGGATACACCGCCCCTTGCACGCCGCTATCGGCGATGTGCCCGGCCAAACGGCGCAGCGACGCGCGATCGAAGCTTCCGTCGCTCGCGAAGGGCGACGACACGATCGGAAAAATCCCGTGCAGTCGCCGTTCCGTATCTTTGCCGATACCGCGTTCCCTCGCCACAAGACGCCCCATATGGTTTGTTATTGACATCAGTATGCATCAATGGCTTCATATTGGTCAATAACGAAAGAGTTTGGTTTGATTTGGTTCGAACCGGCAGGGGAGCGAAACGGCCGATGGCGCAGGTGCTACTCGAAGGATTGCGAAAGAGCTTCGGAAAGACCGAAGTCGTTCGCGGCGTCGATCTGGCGATCGCCGACGGCGAGTTCTGTGTGCTGCTCGGCCCGTCTGGCTGCGGGAAGTCGACGTTGCTGCGCATGATCGCGGGTCTCGAAGACGTCGACGAAGGCCGCATCACGATCGGCGGCCGCGATGTGACCGCCCGCGAGCCGAACGAGCGCGATCTGGCGATGGTGTTCCAGAGCTACGCGCTCTATCCGCATATGGACGTGCGCGCGAACATGGGCTTCGCGCTCAAACTCGCCGGCAGGCCGAAAGACGAGATCGACGCGGCCGTGCGGCGCGCGGCCGATATTCTGGGTCTCGGCGATCTTCTGGCACGAATTCCGCGTGAATTGTCGGGCGGCCAGCGACAGCGCGTGGCGATGGGCCGCGCGATCGTCCGCGATCCGGCGGTGTTCTTGTTCGACGAGCCACTGTCCAATCTCGACGCCAAGCTGCGCGTGCAGATGCGCGTGGAGATCGGCCGGCTTCATCAGCGTCTCGCCAGCACGGCGATCTACGTCACGCACGATCAGACCGAGGCGATGACGATGGCCGATCGCATCGTGGTGATGAACGCAGGGAAGATCGAGCAGGAAGGCGCGCCGCTCGACGTCTACGACAAGCCCGCCAACGTGTTCGTCGCCCAGTTCATCGGTTCGCCCGCCATGAACTTCCTCGACGGTCGTTTCAAAGCGGAGCAGGGCGTACCCGTCGTGGCGGGCGAGGGGTTCGAATTGCGTCTGGACGGCGCGGCTCCGCGCATCGAAAGCGGACGGCCTTTGCGCGTCGGCGTGCGGCCCGAGGATTTGGCGCCGGGCGAGGGCGGGTTGCCCGCGCGGGTGACGCTCACCGAACCGCTGGGCCGCGAGATTCTGGTCTATGCGGAGCTGGGCGGCAGCGAGATCTGCGTGTCCGTCCCCGGCCGTGCGGAGCCCGAGCCGGGTACGTTGCTCTCTCTGCGCGTGGCGCCGGGCAAGGCGCATCTCTTCGACGCCGCGACCGGGATACGCGTGTCGTGACCGATTCGGTTGGAACTCTCTTCTCACTCGCCGGAAGGCGGGCTTTGGTGACGGGGGCCAGTCGCGGCATCGGGCGCGCGATCGCCACGCTCTTCGCGCGCGCGGGCGCGGATGTGGCGCTCCACTATCATCGCCGCGACGATCTCGTCGAGACGCTGGCGGCGGTCACTCGTGGGCTGGGCCGGCGCGCGGCGATTTTGCAAGCCGACTTGTCGGCGCGTGGGGCGGGCACGGCACTCGCGGCCGATGCGCGCGCGGCGCTGGGCGGAATCGACATTCTGGTTCTGAATGCCGCCGAGCAACGCCGCGAGCCGCTCGGTTCGGTCGGCGACTGGAACTACGATCTGCAGACGGGCACGGGCTTCCGCTCGGCCTTCGAACTCGCGCAAGCGTTGTTGCCCGAGATGCGCGCGCGGCGTTTCGGGCGCGTCATCGCGATCGGCAGCGTCCAGCAATACCGGCCGAATTCGGAGTTGACCGTCTACGCGGCGATGAAGGCGGCGCTCGCCAACCTCATGCGCAATCTCGCCAAGCCGTCGGGCGCGGACGGCGTGACTTGCAACACGATTTTGCCCGGCCTGATCGCGACCGACCGCAGCGCCGAGGTCCAAGTCGACCCCGGCGCCTATGCGCGCTTGCTCGAACGCATCCCGGCGCGCCGCGAAGGAATGCCCGAGGAAGTCGCGGCGATGGCGCTCTATCTCGCGTCGCCGATGGGCGGTTACGCCACGGGAGCCGAGTTCGCGGTCGATGGGGGGCTCGCTTTGCCATGAGCGCGCTCGCCCGCCATCCTATGCGGATCTTGCGACCTTATCTTTGGCTCGCTCCGGCCCTCGCTTTGGTCGTGGCGGTGTCGTTCTGGCCGCTGGGCTACGCGCTGGTGCAGAGCGTGCATCGCTCCAACTATCTCGAACTGGGTAACTTCGTCGGGCTCGCCAACTACAACCGATTCCTCCTGTCGGACGCGGGCCTCGCGCGCGCGTGGAACTCCTTCGTGCTCGTTGTTGGGACGCTGATCCTCGCGATGCCGCTGGGCTTCGGCTTGGCGCTGCTGCTCGATCGCAAGCTTCGGGGCCGCGAAATCATCCGCACCTTGCTGATCCTGCCTTGGCTGGTGTCGAACACGGTCGCGGCTTTGCTTTGGGCGTGGCTGCTCAACGCCCAGTTCGGCCCGATCGCCGAGACGCTGAGCGCGTTCGGCGTGTCGATGCCCAATGTGCTGACCAGCACGACATGGGCGATGCCCGCCCTCATCGTCTGCAACGCATGGGGCTCCTATCCGCTGGTTATGGTGTTCACGCTTTCGGCGCTACAGACCATTCCCAAGGAAGTGCGCGAGGCCGCGCGCATGGACGGCGCCAAACGCTGGCAGAGTTTCGTGCACGTGACCTTTCCGTTGGTCCGAAACACCACGATGGTCACTCTCGTTCTCACCACGCTGCATTGCTTCAACGGCGTCACCATCGTGTTGGTGATGACCGGCGGCGGGCCGTTCGAGACGACCGACGTGATGGCGCTGCGCGTGTTCGAAGAAGGATTCAAGTTCACGCGCATGGGGCTGGCGACGGCTGGGGCCACGATCGTGTTCGCGATCAATGTCGTGTTCACGCTCGCCTATATGCGTCTCCTCAAGAACGAGCACGGCGCATGAGCCGCAAGCGCAAAAGCCGCACGCTGGAGACCGCGTTCGTCTACGCCGCGCTGGGGTTGGCCTTGGTTTTCGCGCTGCTGCCCATATTGTGGGGGTTGTCGACCTCGTTCAAGCCGCAGATCGAAGTCCATCGCGTGCCGACGACCTGGACCCCGCACGCGCCGACCTGGGTCAACTATGTCGACGCCGTGTTCGACGCGCGCTTCGTCCGTTATCTGGGCAACACGCTTTGGGTCGTGTTCGCCTCGCTTGTCTTGTCGACGACACTGGCGCTGCACGCCGCATGGGCCACCGTGCGCTTCAACTTCAAGGGTCGCGAGACGATCTTGCTGGTGATGTGGGCGACCATCATGGTACCCGGCATCGCGGTGATCGTACCGCTCTACATGGCGAGCGTCGATCTCGGCATTTACGATACGCTGTGGGCCCTGATCATCGTCTACAGCGCCTGGCTCGTGCCCACGCTGGTGTGGCTGTTGCGCGGGTTTATCGCCGCCGTGCCCGCCGAGCTCGAAGAAGCCGCGCGCATCGACGGCTGCGGGCGCGTCGGCGCGTTCTGGCGCGTGACCGTGCCGCTCTTGCGCCCCGGCCTGCTCGCGGCGGGCGTGCTCGTTTTCGTGATGGTCTGGAACGAATTCCTGATCGGCTACAGCCTAACGCTGTCCGACGGGAACCGGATGATCCAAGTCGGCATCTACTACTTCATGACCGAAACGGGCGTCGAATACGGCCCGCTGACGGCCGCCGCGATCGCCTCGATCCTGCCGATCGCCGTGCTCTACGCGCTTCTGCAACGCGCTTTCATCCAGGGGCTCACAGGCGGCGCGGTCAAAGGATGACGGGGGGAGACGCTATGGAACTTCACGGGAAGAGCGCGATCGTGACCGGTGCCGGATCGGGATTCGGCAAGGCGATCGCCGCGCGTTTGGCGGCGGCCGGCGCCGGCGTGCTTCATGTCGATCTGGACGCGAAGTCCGCCGAAGCGGCCGCAGCCGAAGCGCGCAATGCGGGCGGCAAGGCGCTCGCCTGTCGTGCGGACGTGGCGGTGGACGCGGATGTCCGCAAGGCGGTCCAAACTGCGACGGCCGAGTTCGGCGACGTCGACATCCTGGTCAACAACGCCGGTTATACCCATCCGCGCCAAAAGCCGGAGGACGTGACCGAAGACGACTTCGACCGCGTCTTCGCGGTCAACGTGAAATCGATCTATCTGTTCGTGAAGCACGTGGCGCCCGGAATGAAGGCACGACGTCGCGGGGCGATCGTCAATATCGCGTCGACGGCGGCGCGCCGTCCGGGCGGGGCGTTGACATGGTACGCCGCCAGCAAAGGGGCGGTCGTCATCGCCAGCCAGTCGTTGGCGGTCGATTTGGGGCCGTACGGCGTGCGCGTCAACTCGGTCAATCCGGTGATCGGCGAGACGGGATTGCTGACGCGGTTCACCGGCGTCGAGGACACGCCCGAGGCGCGCCATCGGTTCACCGCCAGCATCCCGCTGGGCCGCTACTGCAAACCCGATGACGTGGCCAATGCGGTCCATTTTCTGGTCTCGCCAAGCGGCGACTACATCACCGGCTCGGCCATCGACCTCGATGGCGGCTTCTTGGCCGGCAACTACATGCGCGCGGGATGAAAGTCCCGGCGCCAATTCGACGGAAAACTCAAACCTAGGGAGAAACGCGATGTCGATGCGCAGAAGGACGATCCTCGCGATGACGGCGGGGCTGGGTGGCATGCTGGCCGCACCCGCGGTGGTGCGCGGGCAAGCCGGGACGACGATCGAATTGTGGACCTTCTTGGATCCGAACGGTCGCGGCGTGCGCGCGGAATTGCTCAAGGAGATCCTGACCCAATTCGAGCGCGACAATACCGGCGTTTCCGTCCGCGCCAACATCATCCAATGGACCGAAATCAGCCCGCAGCTTTTGCGCGCGGCGCGCGCGGGCAACGTACCGGATGTGGTGATGCTCTATTCGCCGTTCATGGCGCAGCACGTCCAGGCGGGCTCGCTGCTGCCGATCGACGATTACATGCGCGGCTGGTCGCAAGCGCGGCGCGACGACACGGTCGTTCTGCCCATGGCCAAGGACCGCCAAGGGCGGACTTATGCGCTGCCGTGGGAACTCCGCGTGTTTGGTCTGCTGTATCGCCTCGACCTGTTGCGCCAAGCCAATCTCGAGCCTCCGCGCACGCTCGACGATATGGCCCGCGTGGCGGGCGCGTTGCAGCGCCCGGGCATGCAGGGCTTGGGCTTCAGCTTCCACACCGCCACGTCGACCGGTCCGATCGAATTTGTAATGCCGCAAATGATCGCGCAGGGCGCTCGCGTCCTGGCCGACGATGGGTCGGCGGCATTCGGCGGGGCGGGCACCGAGCGAGTGCTGCAGTACATGCACGACCTCGTGCATCGGCATCGGGTACTGTCTCTCGATACGGCGCTGATGCCGTCGGATGACGTGCAAAATCTCGCCATCGGCGGACAGATGGCGATGCTCTCGAACGGTTCGCATCGCCTGTCGACGGTGCAGGAACGCTCGCAGCCCGGCGCGCAATGGTCTTTCATGCCGTTCCCGTCGCCCGACGCGGCGCGGCCCGTACCCGCCTCGCTGCAGGGTTGGACTCTCGCCATCCCGCGTCGGGCGCGCAACCCGCAAGTCTCATGGAAGCTGATCGAGCATTGGACGTCGGCCGCCGTGCAGAAGGCTCAAGCCGTGCGTGCGGGCTATCTGCCGACCGTGCGCTCGGTCGCCGCCGACCGCGACTTCGCCACGGGCCTCAACGCTCAGTTCCGCCTGCCAGAGATCGTCGAGTACGTCGCGCGCAACCCGTTGAACTTCGTCTGGCCTGAGAATTCCGACGCTCTAAACGAAGGCATCGGGCGGATGGTGCAGCAGGTGATCGGTAACCGCTCGCCGATCCGCGAGGCGATCGCGGCGGGCGAGCGCGCCTACAACGATCTGCGGCGCTAGACTGGAGACGACGCGGCGGCTCAATCCAGGGCCGCCGCCGGAGGGACAAGAATGAACGACACGATCCGCGCCGTCCGCGCGATTCCGATCGAAGCGCCGCTCGATCCCGGCGAACAGGTAACGGCGTTCGGGCCGCGCCTGAAAGCGAGCGCCTTGTTGGTGGAGATCGAGACGCGCGATGGCGTCGTCGGCTACGGCGAGGCATTGGCGCGTTACAGCTTGCGCTCCTATGCGAGCCTGGTCGAAGACTTGCTCGCCCCCAAGCTGATCGACCGCGATCCGTTCCATGTCGAGCGGCTTTGGCAGGACATGTTGCGCGTCATCACGGGCAAAGCGGGCGGCATCTTGCTCGAAGCGATCTCCGCCTGCGATATCGCGATCTGGGATGTGATGGGCAAGCTCGCGAACCGTCCCGTCCATCATCTGCTCGGGAGCATGGGCCGCGATCGCGTCGCGGCTTACGCCTCGTCGATCACGTGGGGTGAGGAGGCGGTCGCGCGCCGTCAGGTCGAAAAGGCGATCGGCGCCGGATTCCGTTCGATCAAGATCAAGATCGGACCGGCGGTGGAGAAAGCGCTGGCCCGCGCGCGCGCCGTGCGCGAATGGGCCGGCGATTCCATCGAACTCACCGCCGACGGGAATTGGGCGTTCGACATCGACGATTCGTTGCGCGTCGGGCGCGGGCTTGCCGATCTCGGCTACGCTTGGTTCGAGGAGCCGACGATCTGCGAGGACACCGACGCCTATATCCGTCTCCGCCAAGCTTTGCCGCTGCGTCTGGCCGCCGGCGAAAGCGAGCACACCGCCTGGGGCTGCCGCGATCTGATCGCCAAAGGTGGCGTCGGCGTGATCCAGCCCGATGTCGCGCGCGCGGGCGGTATCACCGAGACAAGACGTATCGGGCATTTCGCGCATGTGCACGGCGTGCCCTTTGCGCCTCACATTGGCTTTTGCGGCGCCGTGTGCAACGCGGCCAGTCTTCAGCTCGCGGCGGCGCTGCCGAACTTCCTGACCTTCGAGGCGATGACCTTCGCCAACCCCTTGCGCGAGAAACTCGCTACCGTCGATGTCGGTGCCGCGTCGTTGTTGAAGGACGGCACGCTGCCCGTCCCGACCGGGCCCGGCCTCGGGATCGAGATCGACCAAGCCGCGCTTGCGAAGTTCCGGGCGGGGTGACGGCTCGCGACCTTTTCGTCGCTGCCCTTAACTCGCTTGGGAATCGCCGCGATTCTACGCCAAGGCCATCTCAAGCCAGCGCGTCCATCGAAAAAGTCCATGAAGCCGCATTCCAGCGAAGGCAACGCTGCCTTACAAAACCGCTGCTCTACCGCTGAGCTAACCCGGCCAACTGGGCGGACCGGGGGACATTGATCCGCACGGCGCAGCACCGCAATCCGAGCTCGGTGCCCGATCCGCGCGCGGACGCGGGCGAGCAACCGGGCGCGCGAGGTTTCGTCGCGATCGTCGAACTCTCGACATATCGTGCGCGCGCCGGTCTGCAGGACGAGCGCCAAGCCGGTGCGGTCGTCGAGGCGATCTTATCCAGTGCGCCTCGTACCTAGAGCGACAATTCGTAGAAGATGATCGTTTCGGCGGCCATCACCCGATCCTGGCGCATCTGCCCGCCGCCGTCCAAGCCCGGCCACTCACCACACCCCCCTTGCGGAAAGTTTGCCGGCCCGTCACAAATTTGCAACGGAGGCTCCATAACCTCCTCCGCGCGCCCCGGCCTGTCTTGGGGTGGCGAGGCAAACCCCAATCCGGCGAGGCGACATATGTTCGAAACCCTCAAGCGCGGCTTCCGGCCGCTGGCGATCGCGGCCACTGCCGTCACCGCCCTGTTCGCGGCTTCCGCCGCCGACGCCCAGCAGCGCACGCGCATCACGGTTTACACGGCGCTCGAGAACGACCAGCTCGGGCCCTTCAAGGAAGCGTTCGAGCGCGCGGTCAACGACGTCGAGATCGCCTGGGTCCG